>NZ_JAPCJA010000015.1:0-85890 GCF_027707745.1 Aeromonas sp. QDB23 | reverse complement strand
TTGTCACTGCAGGATCAGATCTTGGAACGGGCATTGAGTTCATTTTTTACGCCGTTTTTTATCCCGAGTTCAGGTTATGTAGTCAGTGGTACCCGCTATCGGTACTCAGGTGGTGGGCTTTAGCCTGGCACTGCGCAACAGCAGGGGGAGCTGGTAGAGCACTAGGGCTCCGAGCACCAGTCCGGCACCGGCCAGTTTGGCGCCACCGAGCGGTTCGCTATAGAAGAGGGTGCTCAGCAGCAGAGTCCAGACCGGCTCCAGCAGCATCATCAGGGCGGCGTGGGCGGTGGTCATCTTGCTCAATGCATGGGTGAGCAGCCAGTAGCGCAATGTGGTGGCGATCAAGACGCTCGCGGCAAACCAGCCCCAGATGCCGTGGCTGACCCCTGCCTCGGGCCACTGCTCGGTCAGCAGGGAGAGCAGGGTGCCGAGCAGGCTGGTCATCGCCAGCTGGATGCAGGTGAGCCAGGTGGGGGCAATGGACTGGGCAAAGTGGCGATGGACGGCGAGCTGGATGCCGAGGGTGGTGGCCGCCGCCAGAAACCAGAACAGCGAGAGCGACACGCCCGTTTGTTCGGGGCGATCTCCACCCCAGTGAGTGCTGCTGGAGAGCAGCAGCAAACCGGCGATGGCGATGGGCAGAGTGAGCCAGTAGTGGCGGCCGGGCTTGGCCCGAAAGGCTCCCCAGGCGGCCAGCGGTGCCATCAGGGTGGCGACGCTCATGATAAAGGCGCCGCTGCCCAGTGCATCGCTCTGGCTGATGGCGGTGACCCATAGCAGCAGGCTGGCGCCGAGCAATGTGCCGCATCCTGCAGCGCGCAGCAGTTGGGCACGGGTGGGCGGTGGTTCACGCAACCAAGCCAAGGGGAGCAACAGCAGGGCGGCCAGCAGGAAGCGGCTGCCGATAAAGGCGGCAGGGGGCAGTTCGCGGATCGCCTCTTTCGAGAAGAGCCAGCCAGCGGCGGCCAGCAGGGTGACCAGTACCATCAGCAGCAGGGGAGTGCGGTTCATCGGGGTCGTCATGGTGAAATGGAGGGGAGAGCATAAAGGAAAGGCGCCAGGTATTGCTACCTGGCGCCTTTCGCATCTGCCTTGAACCGCCGTCGCGGCTCGCGGCCAGCAATCAGTTCATGCCGTAACGCTTGAGCTTCTTGCGCAGGGTGCCACGGTTGATACCCATCATCACGGCAGCGCGAGTCTGGTTACCACGGGTGTACTGCATGATCACGTCCAGCATCGGCGCTTCGACTTCGGAGAGAACCATATCGTACAGATCAATCACTTCCTGACCGTTCAACTGGGCCAGGTAGTTACGCAGGGCCTGTTGCACAGAGTCACGCAGGGGGCGCTGGGTTGGCTCGGCAGCGTGATTGTGAGTAGTTGTTACCAATGCATCAGAAGTCAGGGTTTGTTCGAACATATTCGGTCGGCTCTTTAGTTATCTTGTTAACCTAATCCATCGAAATACGCTTCGAGTGCCTCAAGTTGCGCGTCTGCGCAATCCAGGGCATTGAAGTGCTTACGGAATTCTCGGCCCGTCTCTTCTTCATCCAGATACCAGCCCACGTGTTTACGGGCTATGCGCGCTCCCAGATACGCACCATAAAACCGGTGCAGGTTGGTTACATGCTCGTTCATCAGGGTGCGAACCTCTTCCCTCTCGGGAGGCGGCAGCTTGGTGCCCGTCTCAAGAAAATGACGGATTTCCCGGAAAATCCAGGGTCGTCCTTGCGCAGCTCGGCCGATCATCACGGCGTCGACACCGGTATAGTCGAGGACATACCGGGCTTTCTCCGGGCTGTTGATGTCACCATTGGCGACAACAGGAATCGATACGGCCTGCTTAATCGCCCTGATCGTGTCGTACTCCGCTTCGCCCCGGTAGAGGCAGGCACGGGTACGACCATGCACGGCGAGGGCCGCGATACCGCAATCTTCGGCGATTCGGGCGATCTCCACGCCATTGCGGTTATCCGGATCCCATCCTGTGCGGATCTTCAAGGTGACAGGCACCTCCACTGCATCCACCACGGCCCGGCAAATTGCTTTGACCTGATCGGGGGCACGCAGCAGGGCGGAACCTGCCAACTTCTTATTCACTTTTTTTGCCGGACATCCCATGTTGATGTCGACGATCTGTGCGCCCTGCTCCACGTTGTAGCGGGCAGCAAACGCCATCATCTCGGGGTCGGCCCCGGCAATCTGGACCGATCGCAATCCGCCTTCTGCAGAGTGATCCATCCTCATCCGGGTTTTCTGGGTATCCCAGACATCCGGGTTGGCCAGCAGCATCTCGGAAACGGCCATGCCAGCCCCCAGTCGCAAACAAAGTTCGCGAAATGGTCGGTCAGTTACACCGGCCATGGGAGCCACAATCAAGGGAGTTTCAAGCGTGTGGGGACCTATCTGCATTCCACGGTTACCATCGGCTTAGGGCGGCGTATATTACGCATTTTTTAGGCAGGAGAAAAGGTTAGTATTTGAGCGTCAGCCATTTTTTTCTGAAAAAAACGTCGCGCCAAGGCTTGCAAATTCTGGAGTTATTGAAAAACGGCCAGATTGCTCGTGAGGGATGGCTGTACTACCTATGTCGGTTGTCTGCATAATTGTCAGTCCACTTGCCGGCCTGCTTTGCGTTATGATATCGGGCTTAAGTCGAGCAAATGCTCCAAACATTTATGCAACAAAAGCGGATTGGGGATCTATGACGTCAAGGTTCATTACATCACTCTGGCCGTGTCTGCTGGGGGCCGTGCTGGGGTCGGCACAGGCGCAGACCATCAGTTTCGGCGAAGCCTGGACCAGGGTCATCCAGCAGGATGAGGGGCTGGCGGCCGAGCAGGCCGGGGTCGATCGGGCCAAACAACTGCGCGAGGCGGCCAAGGCCATGTATCTGCCCAAGGTGGATCTGGGGGCCAGCTATACCCACCTCGATCAGCCGATGGAACTTGATCTGATGGATCTCAACCCCATCGCCAACCATCCGGATATGGTCAAAGCGCTGCAGCATATCCTGGGTGGGCTGCCGATCCCGCATTTCTCGCCCGATGATTTCGTTACCCCGCTGACCAAACAGAACGTGGTGACCAGCTCGGTCAAGATGCTCTGGCCGCTGTTTGCCGGTGGCCGCATCGATGCGGCGCAGGATATCCGCCAGGCGCAGGTGAGCGAGGCGCAGCAGCTGCTGGTGCTCAAACAGCAAGCCACTTTCGAGAGCCTCTCACAGACCTATTTCGGCGTCGTGCTGGCTGCTCAGGTGGTGCAGACCAAGCAGGAGATCGAAGAGGGGTTGGCCCACCATCTGGATCACGCCAAGAAGCTTGAAGCTCAGGGCCAGATCGCCAGGGTGGAGCGGCTCTCCGCCCAGTCGGCCTATGATCGGGCCCGCATCGATACCCAGAAGTCCCGCCGTGGCCTCGAGATCGCCGAGCTGGCCCTCGGCCATATGCTCAAGCTGTCCCGCGCCGAGCCCGACAGCGGCCTGTTCGTCAACCAGGAGCTGCCGCGCCTCGAGGGGCTGGTGAGCCAGACCCTGGAGGTGCACCCCGGCCTCAAGCTGCTCAGCGCCAAGAAAGAGCAGGCCAAGGGGATGATCCGGATGGAGAAGGGCAAATATGCCCCCGAAGTATTCCTGTTCGGCAACTACAACCTCTATGAAGATGATTCACTGGCCGCCAAGACCGCGCCGGACTGGCTGGTGGGGGTGGGTGTCAGCATGCCGCTGGTGAGCCGCGATGGCCGCTCCGAGACGGTGCAGGCCGCCAAGAGTGCCGAGCTGCAGGTCAATCTGCTGCAAGCCAAGACCCGCCAGGATCTGGAGTTGCTGGTAGAGAAGACCTGGCGCGAAGCGGCGCAGGGGCTGGAGGAGTATCAATCCCTCTCGTCAACCCAGGCGCTGGCAGAGGAGAACGTGCTGCTGCGTGACAAAGCCTTCGGTCAGGGGCTCTCTACTTCGCTGGATGTGGTGGATGCCCAGAACCAGCTGGCGGGGGTCAAGACCCAGCGCGCGGCGGCGGCCTATCAATATGTGGTGTCGCTGGCCCGTCTGCTGGCGCTCTCCGGCCAGATGAACAGTTTCAATCAATATCAGTATGGTCAGGTGATCGAGGTGAACTCATGATCCCGGCCCTGTCTGTTCCTTTTTTCATGTCTGTTTCGACCGCCAAGGGTCGCCCGTTTGTCGAGGTGAAGTGATGAGCCATCCCCCCATCAAAAAGAAGATGAGCCAGGGTAAACCGCTGTTGTTGCCGCTGGCACTGGTGATCCTGGTGGTCTGGCTCGGCTGGCGCTTCTGGCTCGCCTATCAGCCGGAGCCGGTGCATCTGCAAGGGCAAATTGAGGCGCAGCAGTACTCGGTCTCCTCCAAGGTGCCGGGTCGCATCGACGAGGTGCTGGTGAAAAAGGGCGATCAACTGACCAGGGATCAGCTGGTCTTTACCCTGGCGAGCCCCGAGATTGAAGCCAAGCTGAGCCAGGCCAAGGCCGGTGAAGCGGCCGCGGGCGCACTGGCGCAAGAGGCAGAGAAGGGGGCCCGTGCCCAGCAGATCGCCGCCGCCAAGGATCAGTGGCAAAAAGCCAAGGCCGCCGCCCAGCTGCGTGGCAAGACTTATGAGCGAGTCGCCAGCCTGCACCGCGATGGCGTGATGCCGCTGCAAAAACGCGATGAAGCCTGGACTGCCTGGCAAGCCGCTCGCTACAGCGAAGGAATGGCGTGGCAGCAGTACCAGATGGCGCTGGAAGGGGCGCGGGAAGAGACCAAGATCGCCGCCCGCGAGAAGGCCAAGATGGCGGCGGGTTCGGTGGCCGAGGTAGAGGCCTATCTGGCCGACACCCGCATCACCAGTCCCCACAATGGTGAAGTGAGTCAGGTGCTGCTGCGTAGCGGCGAGCTGGCGCCGCAAGGCTTCCCGGTGGTGACGCTGCTCGACATGAGCGATGCCTGGGCCCAGTTCCACATCCGCGAAGATCTGTTGCCCCGTTTCACCGTGGATACCGAGTTCGATGCCCGCATCCCGGGCCTTGGCGACCAGATGGTGCGCTTCAAGGTGACCCATGTCGCCGTGATGGGGGATTTTGCCACCTGGCGTGCCACCGATACCCGTCAGGGTTTCGACATGAAGAGCTTCCAGGTGGAGGCTCGCCCGCTGCAACCGGTTGAGGGGCTGCGGGTTGGCATGAGTGTGCTGGTTGAACTCTGATGGGACGTGAATTTCGGCTGCTGTGGCAGGATCCGTTCAGCCGTGCCCTGATGAGCTGGGTACCGCTGCTGCTGATGGGGATCCTCTGCTGGATCTTCTCGGCAGGGCTGGCCCGCGACCTCAAGGTGGGGCTGGTGGATCTCGACCGAAGCGTGCTGTCGCGCCAGCTCGCCTTCTCGCTGGATGGCTCGGCCGGGCTCAAGGTGGCCAATCAGTTTGACTCCATCGATGCGGGCGCGCGCGCCCTGCGCGGTGGCGACATCTATGCGCTGGTGGTGATCCCCAACCATCTGGAGCGGGATGCCCGCCGGGGTACCCAGCCGCAGGTGACGGTGTTCAACAATGGCCAGTTCATCCTCATCGCCAAGCTGGTCAACTCGGCGCTGGCGCAGGTGGTGGGCACTCTCAACGGTCAGGTCGGTGTGCTGGAGGCGATGGCCGATGGCAAGGCGCTGCCCGGTGCGATTGGGCAGTCGGTGCCCATCAGCAGTCAGGTCACGGCGCTCTACAACCTCAACTCCAGCTATGCCCAGTTTCTGCTGAGCGCGATTCTGCCCGCGGTGTGGCAGATCCTGGTGGTGCTGTTCGGCCTCAATGCGCTGGCTCGCACCGATCGGCTGGGACTGGACTGGACCACCCGCGGTGTCTGGTTCGGCCTCTGGCGTACCCTGCTGCCCCATGTGCTGATTGGCTGGGGCTGGGGGATCGTCTGGACGCTGCTGTTGTTCAAGGGATTGGCCTATCCCATGCACGGCAGCTGGCTGGTGCTGACGGTGGGGCTGGGGCTCGCCTCGGCCGCTTGCGTTACTATGGGGGCGTTCTTTTACGGCATCATTCGGGATCCGGCCCGCGCCCTGTCGCTGGCGGGGGCTTACACGGCGCCTGGTTTCGCCTTTATGGGGGTCACTTTTCCGGTGAGCGCCATGGGGGATTTCGCCCGCTTCTGGCGCAGCTTGTTGCCGGTTTCTCATTATGTGGAGCTGCAGATTGGCCAGAGCAACTATGGTCTGCCCCTCGCATCGGCGTTGCCGCAATTGGGGGCGCTGCTGCTGTTCATGCTCCCCCTGCTGTTGGTGGTACGCCGTTATAAGCAGCAGGCGGAGCTTGCCCGTCAATCAGCCGCAGCTGTAGTAGCAGAGAAGGAGCCTGAGTGATGTTGGGATTTGTCGATCTGTTGCGCCTTGAGCTGCGCACCCTGCTGGCGGATCGCGCCATCATGCTCACCCTGTTTGGCGGGGTGATCTTCTACTCGTTTCTCTATCCCCAGCCCTATCTGCATCAGTTGCCGCGGGAAGAGGCGGTGGTGGTGGTCAACGAGGATGGCAGCCAGCTGTCGCGTCAGCTGGAGTTTATGGCCGATGCCACGCCGCAGGTGAAGCTGGTGGCGCGGGCCAATTCGCTGGCCGAGGCGCGACAGCTGATGATGGCCGGGGAAGCGAGCGGGATTCTGCACATTCCCAACCACTTCTATCGGGATCTGATGCAGGGTAAGAGCGTCACCCTGAGCTATGCCGGTGATGCCTCCTACTTCCTGGTCTACGGCACCATTGCCGAAGGGCTGGCACAGGCCGGTGGTACCCTTGCCGCGCAGGTGAAGGTGGCGAGGCTGCTGAGCCACGGCGAGGCACTGCCGCAAGCGGCCATGGGCTGGAATGCGGTGGCCCTCAACGTGGTGCCGGTGTTCAATCCCACCATGGGCTACGTCAACTACGTGGTGCCGGCGGTGTTTGTGCTGATCCTGCATCAGGTGTTGCTGATGGGGGCGGGGATCCTGGGGGCGACCCAGAACCAGCGCAGCTGTCGCGGCGAGCACGGTTACTGGCAAAGCGCGCCGGTACTGCCGCTGCTGCTGGCCAGAACCCTGGTGCTGGCCGGGCTGTTCCTGCTGCCGGTGAGCTACTTCCTCGGCTTCTGCTTCGATCACTACAACATCGCCCGTCATGCCGATCCGCTGGAGCTGTGGTTGTTCGCTCTGCCGTTCCTGCTGGCGACCTGCTGGTTCGGGATTGTGCTGGGGGCGATCTTTACCCGGCGGGATCTGCCGACTCAGGTGGTGTTGATCTCCTCCCTGCCGCTGGTCTTTCTGGCGGGCTTTATCTGGCCGCTGGAGCTGATCCCGGCGCCCCTCAACTGGCTGGCTCAGTGGGTGCCCACTATCCCGGCCATCGAGGGTTTTCTGCGCCTCAACCAGATGGGGGCCGACTTTGCGCAGGTTTCCCGTTACTGGTGGCAGCTATGGGGACTGGCGCTGCTCTACGGCGCGCTGGCCTGCCTGCTGCTGCGCCAGCGGCAGCAGTCGTTGCCAGTGGCCAGTCAGCCGGTCGTACAGAGTGAAACGACCGCCGGTTAAGCGGGATAGTGCAAGCGCGCGCGACATTAAGCGTGCAGTAAAGCGAAAAACGGTCAGCCTTTGGGCTGACCGTTTTTGTATCCGCTGGATCTATGAAAAGGATGGCGATGCGTTGATTTAGCCGCGCTGGAGCGCGGGATCGCCGATGGCGTAGATCTGCCCCACCGCCGTCTCATCCGCCAGCAGGCGCAAGCCTTGGGCGGCCACATCGGCGCGGCGAACCAGTCCGTGAACCTCCTTGCCCTGACTCAGCTCGGCACGGCCGGTGGCGTCGCCATCCTGCAGGCCCGCCGGGCGCAGAATGGTCCACGCGAGGGTGCTGGTCTGCAGCCAGCTCTCCGCCAGACTCTTGAGGCGCACTTCGTGGCCGAAGGCGGTACGGGCACGCTCAGGCAGATATTGCCAGCTGTCACCACAGCCGAGGGAGGTGACCAGCAGAAGTCGTTTCAGGCCGGCTTGCTCCATGGCATCGATCACATGACGGTTGCCTTGATAGTCCACCGGCGCCGTCTGACGGAAGCTGCCGAGGGTGGAGACGACCTGTGCATCTTGCCCTGCCACAAGGCAGGCCTGCTGCACCGCAGCCGGATCCAGCGCATCCCCTTCGATGACGTCTACTCCCAGCTCGCGTGATTCGGCTGCCATTTCGGGGCTTCGCACCAGCGCTACGACCCGGTGACCCTCGCGCAGGGCGTGGTGAGTAAAGGCGCGGCCCAGCCCGCGGCTGGCTCCGAAAATCAGTGTGGTTGGCATAGCTGAGCTCCCTTGGCAAAAGGGGCTAGCCTAGTGGCTTGTGCGCTTGCTGTAAATGAGAGTTGTTTCTATTTGTGAGCAAGCAGAGAGGAGAGAGTGCGAGCCGCCAGGACTCGCACTCGCATCGAGGGGGTCAGCCGTTGTAGTTGCCGATACTGGGGCGACGGCTGGGGCCGCTCAGGTGGATATCCACCGGATTGAACGCCTTGATCGCCTCATAGCTGAAATCACCGATCGCCTGATGCAGGCTCTGGGGCGTGTGGTTGGTGATGATGATGACGCTCTTTGACAGGTTGCGACGACGGCGCAGCAGGTGGCCGAGGAAGCTGGACTGACTCTCCGCCATCTTGGCGCGGTTGGCCGATACCTCATCGATGATCAGCAGATCCACCTCTTCCAGCGCACGGCGGTATTGGTTGCGCTCATCCTGATCGGGGATCACGTTGAAGAACAGGCGATCGACGATGGAGGCCCACTGCTGGAAGATCACCGACTTCTGGTGAAGGGCGATCAGCTCGTGTGCTACTGCGCCTGCCAGGGTCGATTTGCCGGTGCCGTAGTCGCCGTAAATCAGCATGCAGCCGCCGCCGCTCTTCTCCCAGTGCTCGAATCCGCTGATAAAGTAGCGGGCCGTTTCGATGGGGTACTGGAGTGCGGGATCAGTGGCGTCCATCTTCTCGAACACCCAGTCGGGGTTGAGGTCGGCCTGGGCGATCAACTTCTGGATCCGCTCCTGGCGGGCCGCCTTCTGCAGCTCGCGCACCTCGGCGTTGGCCTTGGCATCGTACTCCTTGCGCAGGGTCTCGTAGTCATACTGGCCGCCGCCGGTCTCTTGCTGCAGGCGACGAATGCGCTCCAGCAGGCCGCCAACGTGCTGGCTCAGCTCGGGATCGTGAACGCGATGGTCCTGCTTGGCCTTGGCGATTCTTTTGCGCTTGGCTTCGATCTCTTCCAGCTCCTGGCGCAGGGGATCTTGCGGGTCAGTCATGGAATGCTCCTTCTGCTCGATCAGGGATGGGTAGACAGGGGGTTGATTTTGCCTGCAGGCGGGGGCCGCTATCAATCATTATCCGGCTCCTGCTGCGGTGCGGGTTCCTGCATTTGCTGTTGGGCCAGCCGTTTGGCCTCTTCGATCATCTGCTGGGCCCGTTTGCTGGGGCCTGCCTCTGCCGGGGCGGGGGTCACCTGCTGGTAGCCCTGCACCTCCATCGGTTTGCGACGGGTGTAGCGGCGGGTCTTGAGGGCGCGAATGAACTTGAGCATCCATTGATGCTGGGAGTCGAACACCTCGGGGCGCCCCAGCCAGTAGGCGATAAATTCCCCCAGATCCTCTTCGCTGTAGCTGGCATCGATCACCCCGCACAGGCGGGCGAGGGCGGGCAGCTCCTCATCCGGTCGCCACTGCAGATGCATCTGGAAGGGGCGCTCCGGCAGCGGGCTGCGCAGTTTCTGGGTCAGCAGCGGCAACTGGAACGGGCACTGATGGTAGTGCTCACTCTCGGGCTGTGCCTCGACCTGTAGCAGGCCCGCCTCCATCAGTTCATCGAACAATTCGGTGAGCTGGCGGGCATTGACCTGAAACGAGAAGCCGCAGGGATCGCCCGGGTCGACCACCGCCAGCGCCCGACCCAGCTCGGGATAGTTGAGCCGGGCCAGCTGATTTTCCAGCACCAGCCTGCGCAGCTGCAGGGTATAGAGACTGCGGGCCGGATGGGACAATCTGGGATGGGCAAGGGCGCTGTATTCGGCTGGGGTCATGGTCTTCTTCACGGGCTGGAGTGGGGGCATTATCCCTTATGGCGCAGGCTTGCACAATTCGCACGGGAGGTGGTGACCCGGTTAATCCTGACCCCTAGCCAAGAGGCCATGGTGCGGGGGGCGTTGACAACGGATTGGGTCAGGCTGATGGCGCCTGGATATCGCCTCATCAATACGCGTGATGAAATCGAAAGCCGGGTAAGCCGTCTCTTTTTGACGCAGGAATCGCTGCATTCCAGCCGATTTGGTCTAGTCTTATTACTTAAATAACCAATTGACTAATAAGGTTTTTATCAAGATGCCAAAAGCCGGGCTACGGATCCTGGTGGTGGAGGACGAAGCTGTTTTTCGCCACTCGTTAGTGAGTTACCTCGCACGGGACGGGGCAGCGGTGTTTCAGGCGGAGGATGGGATTGAGGGGATATCGGCGGCAGCGCTCTATCATCCCGATGTAGTGCTGTGCGATCTCAATATGCCCAATATGGATGGTCTCGAGGTGATCGCCTGCCTCTCCGCGCGTTATCCCCATATTCCGGTTATCGTCATTTCGGCCCAGAGCACCATGGAGGCGGTCGCCAGCGCCTTGCGTGCCGGTGCGCGGGATTATCTGCTCAAGCCGCTGGAGGATTATGCACTGGTCGAGCGCAGCATCGAACAGTGTCTCAACGGCAGCGCCAACCGGGCGCAGCAGCTGGAGCTGATGGATCATATCGACTACTTCAGTGCCCATGACAAGGCGGCCAGCCGCCTGCTGGCGGGGCTCAAGCCGCCGGGCTTGCAGGAGTGGGGCCCCTGGCAGGTTACGTTCAAGGGGCTCGGCCACCTCTTTATTCCCGATACCTTCAAGGTGGAGGACAAACTGCTGGTGCTGGTGATGGAGCTGCCGATCATGGGAACGGATGCTGCATTTTGCGGGGCCTTGGTGCGCTCCTTGATGAACGTCCCCTATCGCCAGTTTCAGCAAAACGAGAGCCGCCTGCTGAGCCAGCCGCACCGGTTGCTCGACTACCTCAACCATCAGCTGATGGCGTCCGGGCTTCGTCACTCCTTTGCCATGGCGGCGCTGCTGTTTGATCAGCACGATGGGCTGGTGTTTGCCAACGCCGGGCTCACCTCTCCCCACTGGTTGATGCGCTCCGGTGGCTTGCCCCTTGGTTTGATGCGCAGCAGCCATTACGCCCTGCACAAGCGCAGTTGGCATGAACCGTTTGCCCTGCAGTTTCGTAGCGACAGCGGCGGATCGCTGGATGTGCAGGTACGCCATCACTGATACCGCCTGACAGCAGGCCAAAGCAAACAGGGCGCCCGATGGGCGCCCTGTCTGTTTTTTACAATCCTGACCGTTTAGACGGCGGCGGAGTGCAGTTTCTTCTCTTGAGCTTGCGGCTCTTTGGCCGGGCCTTCGGCACCGTGCATCCAGTAAACCAGGCGGTTGGCCATGGTCAGCAGGATCAGGGCGCTCAGTAACGCAGCCAGGGCGATGCCACCGAAGATGGCGATCGGGCCCGCTTCACCCACGAAGGAGCCGATAAAGCCGGCTGCATAGTTGGCCAGGGCAACGAAGCCGAACCAGGCACCCATCATCAGGGAGGCCAGACGCAGCGGAGCCAGTTTGGTCACCATGGAGAGGCCGATCGGGGAGAGGCAGAGCTCGCCCAGGGTGTGGAACAGGTAAGCGCCAACCAGCCAGAACATGGAGGTCTTGACGGTCTGGTCACCACCTTGCTGCAGCACGGCGCCGATCATGAACAGGAAGCCGACAGCCAGGAACAGCAGACCCATGGCGAACTTGACCGGAGAGTTCGGCTCTTTCTTGCCGAGCTTGATCCAGATGGCTGCCACGATCGGGGCCAGAGTGATAATGAAGAAGGGGTTGAGGGACTGGAACCAGGCAGTCGGCACTTCGAAGCTGCCGATCATGCGGTCGGTATACTCCTGGGTGTAGAGGTTCATCAGACCACCGGCCTGCTCGAAACCGGCCCAGAAGATGATGGTGAACAGACCCAACACCAGGATGACCTTGATGCGATCCACTTCCTGCTTGGTCAGCGGTGCTTTCTGCTCGGTAGTACGCAGGGCTGCAGCGCGCTGGGCGGCAGTGACACGACCGATGTTACCCAGGAAACGCTGGGCCATGGTGGCCTGGATCACCAGAGAGAGCAGCATGCCGATACCGGCGCCGACGAAGGCCGCTTGCCAGCCGTAGGCGGTGGCGGCAGCACCACAGATCACACCTGCCAGCAGGGAACCCAGGTTGATGCCCATATAGAAGATGGTGAAGGCACCATCACGGCGGTGATCGCCCTCTTCATAGAGGTCACCCACCATGGTGGAGATGTTCGGTTTGAACAGGCCGTTACCCACGATCAGCAGCGCGAGGCCGGCGTAGAACATGGTGTTGACCATATCCGGGAACATGGCGTGGGGCAGTGCCAGGGTGAACTGACCTGCGGCCATCAGCACGGCACCGATCAGGATGGCGCGACGTTGACCCAGGAAGGTGTCAGCCAGCCAGCCGCCGATCAGCGGAGTGATATAAACCAGACCGGTATAGATACCGTAGAGTTTGAGGGCATCTGCCTGACTCCAGCCCAGACCGCCGTTGGCAGTCAGGTCGGTCAGATAGAGCACCAGCACGGCACGCATGCCGTAATAGGAGAATCTCTCCCACAGTTCGGTACTAAAGAGCAAAAAAAGCCCTTTAGGGTGACCTAAAAAGGTCCCTTTTGACGGGTTATTCATTGGAACTTCCACCTGTGTCTTATATTTTTTTGAGTTTTTTATGCAAGGGCGAGAAACACGCCTCAATCCTTATAGAGCATGCGTGAATAAATTACAACATTATGATTTGCTGAGAGTTTATTTACTATTGATTGATTTTTTGTTGCGCAAATGAAAAAGGAGCATCATTTGATGCTCCTTGAATACCTCTATAAAAAACCGATTTATCAGCGATTACAACTGCTTGACGAACTGCTTCAGCCAGCCGATGAATTCACCGTTCAGCTCCTGATGGCGCACGGCATATTCCACATTGGCTTTCATGTAGCCGAGCTTGCTGCCGCAATCGTGGCTCTTGCCCTTCATGAAGTAGGCGTTGACCTGTTCCTGTTCCATCAGCATGGCGATGGCGTCGGTCAGCTGGATCTCGTCACCGGCACCGGCCGGGGTCTTCTCCAGCAGCGGCCAGATATTGGAGGAGAGAACGTAACGACCCACCACCGCCAGATTGGAGGGGGCTTCGTCACGGGGCGGCTTCTCGACAATAGCCTGCATCGGCAGGGACATCCCCTCGCTCAGGGCTTCACCCTTGATATCGGCGATGCCGTACTTGTCCACTTCGCTCTCGGGCACCGCTTCCACCATGATCTGGCTGATCTGGTTCTCTTCGAACATGTGCACCATCTCGGCCAGGTTGTCCTGCTTGAGGTTGCTGGCAACCTCGTCGATCAGCACATCCGGCAGCAGCACGGCGAAGGGGTTGTCACCGATCAGCGGACGGGCGCACAGGACCGCATGACCCAGCCCTTTGGCCTCGCCCTGGCGGACGTGCATGATGGTGACGTCTTTCGGGCAGATCTGTTGCACCTCTTCCAGCAGCTGACGCTTGACGCGCTTCTCGAGGGTCGCTTCCAGCTCGAAGCTCTTGTCGAAGTGGTTTTCGATGGAGTTCTTACTGGAGTGGGTGACCAGAATGATCTCCTTGATCCCGGCGGCGATCGCTTCGCGCACCACATACTGGATCAGCGGTTTGTCGACCACCGGCAGCATCTCTTTCGGGATGGCCTTGGTGGCTGGCAACATACGGGTACCCAGACCGGCTACCGGGAGCACGGCCTTGCGAACGATCAGAGGGGTCTTTTTCATGGAAAACTATCCAGAGAGATGAAAGTGCGGCCATGATACTCCAAGAAAAATGGGGCAGCCACCGGCTGCCCCATTTGTATATGCAGGGCTCGGACGTTATTTGACGATGATCATGTCACGATTGGCTTCCAGCGTGGCCGGGCCAATGCCATTGACATCCGCCAGCTGATCGACCGAGGTGAACTTTCCCTGTTTTTCCCGATAGTCGACGATGGCTTGTGCCTTCTTGTCGCCAATTCCTTTGAGGCTGGTGAGTTCGGCAAGGGTGGCGGTATTGATATTCAGTTTGCCGTCCTCCTTGGCGACCGCGGCCGTGGTTGTTTGCTTGAGCGCTACCTTATCTGCGGCCAGCACGGGTTGGCTGAACAGGGGCAAGCAGGCCAGCAGCATGACTGCAGAGAGCTTCTTCATCAGCATTTCCATTCCTCCATGATGTTGGATTTTGCCGAGTGGGCACATTGAGAAATAGCGTATCGAAAGGGTCTTTTTCACTGCAACTTCTGACAGGTCAAATTCTCATGCCGATGGTGGAAGATTTGCTATAAGCGCTCCGCCATGAATGCCTCCGTATAGCCAACCTTATGATCTGGAATGTATTTCAGATGCATCTTTGATTTGGCGAGCACACGTCCCCGAGACGCTCTGCTCAAACCCTTGTTGACGTGCCGGATGGCATTATTCTGCGCAACACGGTGTGGATGGCATGTTTCACTGGTCTTCAAAAGAGAACTAATAAAAAAGGCTGCTCACCTGGGGTGAGCAGCCTTTGTGATCGGTTTTTTCAGGCTAGAGCTGATTAAGCTTGTTCGTCAGCCTGAGCTGCCTGGATACCGGTCAGAGCGATGGTGTAGACGATGTCGTCAACCAGAGCGCCACGGGACAGGTCGTTGACCGGCTTGCGCATGCCTTGCAGCATCGGGCCGATGGAGACCAGATCAGCAGAACGCTGTACCGCCTTGTAAGTGGTGTTACCGGTGTTCAGGTCAGGGAACACGAACACGGTGGCTTTACCGGCAACCGGTGAGTTCGGTGCCTTGGACTTGGCCACGTTCTCCATGATGGCCGCGTCGTACTGCAGCGGACCGTCGATGATGAGGTCGGGGCGCTTGGCCTTGGCCAGCTCGGTCGCTTCACGCACTTTCTCTACATCGGCACCGGCGCCAGAGGTACCGGTAGAGTAGGAGATCATGGCGACGCGCGGCTCGATGCCGAACGCGGCGGCGGAGTCGGCGGACTGGATGGCGATCTCGGCCAGCTGCTCGGCAGTCGGATCCGGGTTGATCGCGCAGTCACCGTAGACCAGAACCTGGTCAGGCAGCAGCATGAAGAAGATGGAGGAGATCAGGGAAGAGCCCGGAGCGGTCTTGATGATCTGCATCGGCGGACGGATGGTGTTGGCAGTGGTGTGCACCGCGCCGGATACCAGGCCGTCAACTTCATTGCGCTCCAGCATCATGGTACCCAGTACCACGTTGTCTTCCAGCTGCTCGCGGGCAACCACTTCGGTCATGCCCTTGTTCTTGCGCAGCTCGACCAGACGCGGCACATAGCGCTCGCGTACCACAACCGGATCGATGATCTCGACGCGATCGGTCAGTACCACACCCTGCTGCTCTGCAACACGACGAATCTCTTCCGGGTTACCCAGCAGCACCGGACGGGCGATGCCACGCTCGGCGCAGATGGCGGCAGCCTTGATGGTGCGCGGCTCATCGCCTTCCGGCAGCACGACACGCTTGTTGGCATGGCGGGCCAGCTCGGTCAGCTGATAACGGAACGCCGGCGGGCTCAGACGACGGGAACGGGTAGAGCTGACAGTCAGCGACTCGATCCAGTGTTTGTCGATGTGGCCAGCTACATAGTCCTGCACCAGTTCGATACGCTCGCGGTCATCTTCCGGGATATCGACGTTGAAGTTCTGCAGGCTGACGGCGGTCTGCCAGGTGTTGGTGCCGGTGATCATGATCGGCAGGCCGGTAGCCATCGCCTGTTGGCACAGGGCCATCACTTGCGGTTCCGGATGGTAGTTACCGGTCAGCAGCAGCGCACCCAGCTTGACGCCGTTCATGGCGGCCAGGCAGGCGGAGACGATGACGTCGGAACGGTCGCCAGAGGTCACCAGCAGGCTGCCCGGACGGAAGTGCTCGATCATGTTGTGGATAGAGCGGGCACAGAAGGTGACGGTCTGCAGGCGACGGCTGTCCAGCTCGCCCTTGTTCAGGATCTTGGCCGCCAGATGCTTGGCGAGATCTTTGGCGCGCGGGGCGATCAGCTGGGTGTTCCACGGGATGCAGCCCAGGATGCGCAGCGGGCTCTTGCCGAACACTTGCAGCACTTCCAGGTTGTGGGCGGCGTCAGACGCATGGTGATGCGCCTCGAACATCTCGGTCAGATCAGGGCGGGTTACGCCGTGCTCGTCAACCGGTGCACCCACCTTGTTGATCACGCAACCTACGATACGGGGGTTGTTGACACCACCGAAGTTGGAGCAGGCCAGCTCGATGCGCTCTTTCAGCTTCTGGCTGGAGTCATGGCCCGGGTGGGTCACGAATACCATGTCAGCGTCCAGCGCCTTGGCTACGTCGTAGTTCAGCTTGTTGGCAAAGGGCTGCTTGTCGGTCGGCACCATACCTTCGACAACCAGCACTTCGGCACCGCTGGTTTTCACGTGCTCTTCGAAGCGGGCCACGATCTCTTCCAGCAGGATGTCGGTGTTGCTGGCGCTGATCATGTTCTCGGCGTAGGAGAGGGCGAACGGCTCGGGCGGATTGATGTTGGCAGCAGCGCGGATAACGGCGGTAGAGCGCTCGGTACCGGTTTCACCCGGACGCGGCTGGGCAACCGGTTTGAAGAAGCTGACATTGACACCGTGACGTTCCATAGCGCGAACAACGCCAAGACTCACGGAAGTTACGCCGACACCAGTGCCGACCGGGATAAGCATAATAGTGCGTGCCACTTTATACCCCTTGTTCATTTTTTGGGATCAGGAAAAGGCCGCCCTGGTGGGCGGCCTCGAGGTTACTGCGTCAATTAAGCGCCGACCAGTTCCAGCGCGTCGTGGGCAATCACCCACTCTTCATTGGTCGGGATAACCAGGGCCTTGGTAGAACCGGCCTTGGTGATCTCGCCGCCCTTGCCAAAACGAGCCTTCAGGTTGGCGTCGTGATCGACGTCAAAGCCCAGCAGACCCAGCTTGTTCAGGGTGATTTCACGGATCGGGGCGGAGTTCTCACCGATACCACCGGTGAAAACAACGGCGTCCAGACGACCGTCCATGGCGGCAGCGTAGGCGCCGATGTACTTGGCCAGGCGATAGCAGTAAACGTCCATAGCACGCTTGGCTTCTTCTTTGCTGTCGTAGTTGTCTTCAACGAAACGGCAGTCGGAGGTGACTTCGGTCAGACCCAGCAGGCCGGACTCTTTGGTCAGCATGGTGTTGATATCGGCCACGCTCATGCCCAGCTTGTCGTGCAGGAAGAAGATGATGGCAGGGTCCAGATCGCCGGAGCGGGTACCCATGACCAGACCTTCCAGCGGAGTCAGACCCATGGAGGTATCAACAGATTTGCCGTTCTTGATGGCGCAGACGGAACCGCCGTTGCCCAGGTGGCAGTTGATGATGTTCAGCTCTTCAACCGGCTTGTTCAGCTGCTTGGCAGCTTCCAGGCTGATGTAGTAGTGGCTGGTGCCGTGAGCGCCGTAGCGACGGATGCCGTTCTCTTTGTAGAGCTTGTACGGCAGCGCGTACAGGAAGGCTTCTTCCGGCATGGACTGGTGGAACGCGGTATCGAATACGGCCACGTTCTTGTCAGCCAGCGCCGGGAATACGCGGCGGGCTTCACGGATACCGATCAGGTGAGCCGGGTTGTGCAGCGGTGCGTACGGAACGGCGGCTTCGATGCCGGCGATCACGTCGTCACAGATAACGACGGAAGAGGTGAAGCGCTCACCGCCGTGAACAACACGGTGACCGATGGCGATCAGGTTCTTGGCCAGTTCCGGATTGAGCGGCAGGATCTTGTTGACGATGAAGTCCAGTGCTTCCTGGTGAGCGGCACCCGCGCCCAGATCGGCACTGCCTTTCTCGCCATTCAGTTTCCACTTGATGCGGGCGTCGTCGAGGTTGAAGCACTCGGCCAGGCCGGACAGCAGGTCATCACCGGTGGTTGCGTCAATGACGGCAAACTTCAGGGAAGAGCTGCCACAGTTAAGAACAAGAACCAGCTTACTCATGAATAAATCCTATCGCAGATTGGGTTGTGTAGGCGGATGCGTTGGACGCGGTGCGACCAAAAACTTTCAACTTATCCTTATGAGGGTTGGCAATCTGTTGCTTGCCCCTTGTATAGTGATACAAGACCCGAAATCCAGACGTCCCTGACAGGTCAATAGCAAGAAGCTTTTGACGCAAAAATGGGCGTACAAAGGATAACCCGATTGTTGAAAAATAACAAAGTCATCCTCAACCTTTGTTACTTTGCATCAAATTTTGTCGAGGTTTTGCCGTTAGTACGTTCAAAAAGCGCTCGGAGGTAGTATGAGCATGAACATTTTTGGAACTAAGTTACAGCAAGGGCGCCATTATATGACGCTTTGGCCGCGCCGTCCCGAGCTCAATTCGATGTTTCCTGAAAATCGGGTGATCAAGGCGACCGAGTTCGCTCTCAAGGTAATCCCCGCGCTGGCGGTGCTGAGCGTGATGCTGCAGTTCCAGTTTGGCGAGCTGCACTACTGGCCCTCCGTCATCACTTCCGTGCTGTTTCTGCTCAGTTTGCCGCTGCAGGGCTACTACTGGCTTGGTCAGCGGGCCGACACCCGTTTGCCCCCTTCGCTGGCGAGCTGGTATCGGGAGATCAACGGCAAGATGAACGAGCAGGGGGGCCGCCGTCAGCTGGTGTCACAGCCGCGCTATGAAGAGCTGGCCGATACCCTCAAGGCTGCCTTCCAGCAGCTCGATAAATCCTTTCTCTACGAATAACCCGATTCAGATGCAAAAAGGCGCCAGTGGCGCCTTTTTTGTTGCGGTCGGAGTGCGGATCAGGCCGCCAGTACCTTGCGGATCTCCTGGATGGAGAGCTTGTACTGACGCGGGCACTGACGCCATACAGTCAGCATCCGCTGGTATTTGTCGCGCATGGCGATGTCGCTGGAGAGCTCGTCGCACGGGCACTTGAGCTCGGGGAAGCGCTTGTCCACCTCCAGCAGGAAGCAGACATAGTCAGCCAGCTCCCGCTCCTGACTGCGGCTGTAGCCGTTGAACTCCAGCCGGCTGGCATTGATCTCGCCCTGATCGGCGGCATCCAGATTGCCCCATGAGATGGCCAGTGCGTGGTGCAGCTCCAGGGTATCGATCACCTCCTGGCAGGTCGCCAGATCCAGATGGCCGAAGCTCTTCTCCAGCTCGAGGATCTGCAGACAGTAGCCGCGCTCGATGATGGTGCTGGCGCGCTGGTAGGCGTCCGCCTTCTCCGGGTTGAGTTTCGCCAGAATTTCGTACTGGTTGCTCAGGATCAAACGCTCAGTGTTGCTCATGTTCATGGGGTATCTCGCTGGAAGATGATTCTGGGATCACGTTAACCCATATATAAAATGAATTTTTTGATCTGGGCGGGGGAGTTGGTGAGAAAAATCTGCAGGGGAGGGGCGGCTGGCCAGACAAAAAAGGCCTGCGTGGCAGGCCTGTCAATCACGCAGGGGAAGGTTACCCCTTGAGGAAATCCAGCACCACCTGATGGTGATCGCTGGTCTTGAACTTGTCGAAGTGGTGGGCAATCTTGCCCTCTTCATCGATCAGGAAGCTCTGGCGGTGAATGCCATCATACTCCTTGCCCATAAATTTCTTCGGGCCCCAGACGCCAAAGGCATCGGCCACGGCGTGGTCTTCATCGGCCAGCAGGGTGAAGTTGAGCTGGTCCCGCTCTTCGAACTTTTTCAGCCGTTTGGCCGGATCCGGGCTGATGCCAAGTACCACCACATTGAGGGCGGCCAGCTCGGCGTTTACATCGCGCAGGCTGCAGGCCTGGGTGGTGCAGCCCGGGGTCATCGCCTTGGGATAGAAGTAGACCAGCACTTTTTTGCCGCGCAGGCCAGCGAGGCTGACCTGATTGCCATTCTGGTCGGGCAGGGAGAAATCGGGGGCGGGGCTGCCAGCTTGTAGTGGTTGCATGGGGTCTCCTCGGGTAAAACGCCCTCAGGCGTGTTTGCGATTGACGATAAACTCGAACGATTCGGCACCCAGTTGACGACAGAATTCGGCGAAGGCGGTTTGCGAACCTTCCACTTCACCCTCTCTGGCCAGATTGAGCTGAAAACTGATCTTCAGCAGGTTGAACGGCTGCTGCTCCAGGGTCATGGATTGCATCGCCTGGATGTTCCAGCCATGTTCGCTGAAGAACTGGGTGCACTGGCTTACGATGCCGGGCTCGTCGCGGATCAACAGGTCGGCACTGGCGCGGACGTCATACTGCAGAGACTGGTGGCGTTCGGTGCGTTTCATCATGGTGATGAGATCCCACTCCTGGCTACGCAGGGGCAGGCTGATTTCGAGTTGCATCAAGCTGTTCCAGTCGCCCGAGAGCAGCATGATAAAGGTAAATTCATTGCCGAAGATGCCAAGGCGGCTGTCCACAATGTTGCAACCACAGCCACTGACGTGGCGGGTCACTTCATTGACGATGCCAGGCCTGTCCGTGCCGATGGCCGTTACGACCAGGTAGTGAGTCATAAATCTTCTCTCGTCCGTTATTTCGTTGCGAAAGCCGCGCTGGCAAGCCAACCCTCCGGCCCTGATGACCACTCCCTGAGGGGCGCTGCCGACTTTCGTCCATTGCTTTTTGTGCCGGATGGTATCACGGCTTGCCCCCTCTCTCCCTTGTTTTTCAAAGGGGGCAGCTTTACCATTACGCCCCTGAAAATCGGGAGAAAAGTCCATGTTACGCGGTAGTATTGTTGCGCTCGTTACCCCCATGCTGGCTTCAGGTGAAGTCGATTGGGCCAGTCTGGCCAAACTGGTCGACTATCATGTCAGCGCCGGGACCAGCGCCATTGTTGCGGTGGGTACCACGGGGGAATCGGTGACCCTGAGCGAGCAGGAGCATATCGCCGTCGTTGAAAAGACTGTTGAGTATGCCGCCGGACGCATTCCCGTCATAGCCGGTTGCGGCTCCAACAATACCGCCCATGCCATTGAATTGACCAGACGACTGGCCAAAACCGGCGTGGTGGCGGGCCTCTCGGTGACCCCTTATTACAACAAACCCACTCAGGAAGGTCTCTATCGTCACTATTGTGCGATCGCCGAGGCTAGTGGTCTGCCCCAAATTCTTTATAATGTGCCCGGTCGAACCTGCTGCGATCTCAAACCGGAGACCGTGGCCCGTCTGGCCAAGGTTCCCGGCATTATCGGTTTGAAAGAGGCAACCGGTGATTTGAGCCGCACCCCGCTGCTGCGCGAACTGTGCGGGCCGGAGTTTGCTCTCTACAGTGGCGATGATGCCACTGGTTGTGATTTTATGCTGCAAGGTGGCGATGGCGTGATTTCGGTCACCACCAATATTGCAGCGGCCCAGATGGCCGACATGTGTCGTGCTGCGCTGACCGGTGATGCCGGGCGGGCGCATGACATCAACAATCTTTTGATGCCGTTGCACAAGACTCTGTTCTGCGAACCGAGCCCTACCCCGGTGAAATGGGCCTGTGCCCAACTGGGGTTGATTGCAACAGCCACCTTGCGACTGCCGCTGGTTGACCTCACCCCTGAGGGCGAACAGCTGATGGCGCGAGCACTGACCACAGCGGAGTTGATGGCGAGTGTTTAAATCTAATGGAAAGGGAAATAGAGCCCGTCTGGTGCTGAGCGTTGCGACCCTGGCCGTCTTGGCCGGTTGCAGCACCCCCCAGGATCGCAAAATGGCCAACCGCGACTTCGATTATGAAGATGCCCGCCTCGAGGGTCGCGCGTTCTTGATCCCCGCAGGATTGAGCGCCCCCACCTTCAACAGCCAGTACGATATCCCGCCGCTGCCCGAGAGCAGCCGTGAAGGTGTCCTCGGCGCCCAGATCGACGTGCGCCCGCCCGCCCAGCTGCTGACCGTGGTACCGGGCAGTCAGGTGGTGCAGGCCGCAGCCGAACCGACCGTTGCCTTCTATGCCCTGAGCACCAGCCAGAGCGTGGAGCGCGATACCTGGTCGTTCCTGATGAACTTCCTGGCCAAACACAAGGTCACCACCGAGAAGCTGGATCAGCAGGACGGCGTATTGCAGACCGGCTGGTTTGACAACACGGTCGCCCTCGATGGCTGGGGTGAAGATGACGAAGATTTCAAAATCCGTCAGCGTTACCAGTTCACCGTGCGCAACGATGCCCAGCGCCACGCCGTCAACATGTCGGTCCGGGTGCTGGATCACGAAGAGACCATCGACGGCGAGACCAGCAACAAGCTGACCCCTGCCGATGCCCAGCGCTATGCCGCGCGGGTGCTGAACCAGTTCTCTCTCTATTACGACAGCCAGCTGAAAGCCCGCGAACAGCACAAGTTCAACGATGGTATGGGCCTGCAGCTGGGTCTGGACAACAACGAACTGAGCGCCTGGATTGCCGAAGGCTCCTTTGATCAGGTGTGGCGTCGCCTCAACCAGGTACTGCCCGCTTACGGTTTCATCATCAAGGACACCCAGCAGTCACTGGGTTGGATCGACGTCGAGTACGAAGAGCCGGGTGCCGAGTTCTGGAAGGCGAAAGGGAGCGAGCCGTTCAAACTGGAGGAGGAGAAATACCGCTTCCAGCTTGGCGAAATGGCGGGAGGCAAGACCTCCATCACCCTGTTCGACAAGGACAAGAAGCCGGTGTCGTCCGGGGTTATCTCCCAGATGTATATCAGCCTGTCCGAGGCGTTCGCCAAGGGGCTGGCCGATCAGGCAGCAGCAAAAGCAGAATAAATACAGGGGCCTTGTGCCCCTGTTTTGTTATCAGAATTCCCCTGAATACGAGGGGGGATTCTGATCGGTTTTCGATGAGGTGAGCCCCATTGCCAGCATGCTGCAAACAGAGCGCGCGGGTGAGGGACTCGCGATGTTTACCCCCCCACAAACAGGAAGTGTTATTAGCCATGAGTCTTGCAGATCAAGTATTGGCGGTGAATGACGATTTGCCGATCCGTACCGATAAACCTGTCCATTCCGGCAAAGTGCGCAGCGTCTACTGGTTGACCCCCGAAGACAGTGCCCGGCTCATAAAAGAGAAAGGCTATGATGTGCCGGCCGATGCGCCCCTCGCCCTCATGGTGATCAGCGATCGCATCTCGGCCTTCGATTGCATCTGGCAAGGTGTGGATGGCCTGAACGGCGTACCGGGCAAAGGGGCGGCGCTCAACGCCATCTCCAGCCACTGGTTCAAGCTGTTCAAGGAGAAGGGACTGGCCGACAGCCACATTCTGGATATTCCGCACCCCTTCGTCTGGATCGTGCAAAAAGCCCGTCCGGTGATGATCGAGGCGATTGCCCGCCAGTACATCACCGGCTCCATGTGGCGTGCCTACAAGGATGGTGAGCGCGAGTTCTGCGGTATCACCCTGCCGGAAGGGCTGAAAAAGGATCAGAAGCTGCCGGAGATCCTCATCACCCCTTCTACCAAGGGCGTGCTGAAAGGGCTGGATGGCGTGCCGGAAGCCGATGACGTCAATGTCTCCCGTGCTGATATCGAGCGCCACTATAAAGGCTTCAACTTCAGCAAACCGGCCGATATCGACCGCTACGAAGTGCTGCTCAAAGAGGGCTTCAACGTCATCAGCGACGCGCTGGCCGCACTGGATCAGATCTTCGTCGATACCAAGTTCGAGTTTGGTTACGTCCACGATGCGGCGGGCAACGAGAAGCTGATCTACATGGACGAAGTGGGCACCCCCGACAGCTCCCGTATCTGGGATGGCGCGGCCCTGCGCGATGGTCAGATTGTCGAGAAGTCCAAAGAGGGTTTCCGTCAGTGGCTGCTCAACCACTTCCCGGATCCGGACATCCTGCTCAACAAGAACCGCATGCCGGAACGTTTCGCCCTGGCTCGCGACAACAAGCTGCCCACCGAAGTGATGATGGATATCTCCAACACCTACGTCGGGATCGCCGAGAAGATCATCGGCCACAAGCTGGAGCGTTCTGCCAATCCCAAGCAGGAGATCATCGAGGTGCTGCGCGAGCAGTACGGTCTGATCGATTAAGGGTTGCCCTCTTTTTTTGTCGCCAATAAACAAACGTTTGCTGGTGGCGAAGGAGATAGGCAGAGAAACAGACGGGCCCCGCAGCGGGGCCCATTTTTATTGCTGGTCTGGCGGCAAGCGAGCGGCGATCAGCCGTTGACCCTGAACACCTGACCGGTTTGGATGCCCAGCACCGACTTTTTGTAAGCCTGCGCGACCTTGGCGGCGGGCACCGGCACGAAGCCCGGGAAGAAGTCGGCGTATTTGTCCATCGACTCCTCCAGCACGGTGGGGCTCACCACATTGATGCGAAGGCCCCTGGGCAGTTCGCAGGCGGCCGCTTTCACAAAGTGATCGATGGCGCCGTTGATGGTGCTGGCGCTCACGCCCCAGTTGATTGGCTCCTCGCTCAGGATGCCGCTGATCAGGGTAATGGAACCCTTGTCAGTCAGATAGGGAATGGCGGCGCGGGTCAGGTTGATCTGGCCCATCAGCTTGCTCTCCACTCCCACCTGCCACTGCTCATCGGTCATCTCGGTCAGACCGTTGAAGGCCACGCTGCCGCTGGCGACGACCAGCGCATCGAACTGGCCCAGCTTGGCGAACAGCGCCTTGATGGCGGCGGGATCGCGCATGTCGACCGTGGCATCACCACGGCTGTGGCCGACCCGGATCACCTGATGATCTTTGGCAAGCAGTTCACTGACCGCGGAGCCGACGGTGCCGGAGGCACCCACAATCACAATTTTCATCTGCATCACTCCTGGTTGGGATGTATCGATTTTAGCGCAACAGAAAATGCGAAAAAGCGCGTAAAATAAACCCATTGTTTCCATATTGGAGCTAATGATGGATATCGCCCATCTGGCCAGCTTTTACGAAGTGGTGCTGCGCGGCAGTTTCTCGGCCGCTGCCGATACGCTGGGTGTGAGCAAGGGGATGTTGAGCCGCCACGTCAGCGCGCTGGAGTCCTCCCTCAATGCGCAACTGTTGCAGCGCACTACCCGCCGCCTCAGCCTGACCGAGGCGGGCAAGACCCTCTATCAGCAGGCGGGGGAGATCTTCGCGCTGGCACGACAGGCGGAGCAGGATATTCAGGCGCTGACCGAAGAGGATGGCGGCCGCCTGCGCTTTACCTGCCCGGTCAGCACCGGCGATCGCATGGTGAGCGAGCTGCTGGCCAGCTTTGCCGCGCTCTGCCCCGGAGTTGAAGTCGAGCTCAACTTCACCAATCAGATGGTCGACATGAGTCAGGGGGAGAACGACATCGCCCTGCGCGCTATGAACGAGGTGCCGGATAATCTGGTGGCCCTGCCGCTGGGGCGGCTCAAGGATGTGGTGGTGGCGAGCCCCGCACTGGTGGCGCGCGAGGGGCGTCCTGCCACCCCCTATGAGCTGAGCGGGCGCAGCTGCCTGTTGCAGGGGCACAATCCGGCCTGGGAGCAGTGGCACTTTATCCATGAGGGGGAAGAGGCCCACATTCTGGTGCAGGGCAAGGTGCGGGCCAACCACTACAGCACAGTGTTGCAACTGGCGCGCGCTGGTATGGGCTATGCCAAGTGCCCGCTGATGCTGGTGGAATCGCTGCTGATGGCGGGGGAGCTGGTGACCGTGCTTGACGAGTGGCAGAGCGGTCTGCATCAGCTTCATGTGCTGCATGCCCAGCAGCGGCGGGTACCGCGCAAGATCCGGCTGTTCAAGCAAGTGCTGGCCCAGTGGTTTGCCGAGCGACCCAACTACCTGCTCTGAGCGGCGTTATTTTTCTGTCATCTTCGGCTGCTACCCTGCGCCCATCATCGGCATCAGGAAGATCAGCGGGAATGAAGAGCAATAGAGGGTTGACCGGGTTTGTGCTGCTCTGTGCAGCGTTGGCGGCGGGCAGTGCGCAGGCCGTGGTGGAAGTGAAGGTGCCGGATAATTTCCGTATCCTCGCGGTGAGCAACGGCACCCTGCAGGATGAGCAGCATGCCACCCTGGCGGATGGCGAGCAGCAACTGCTGGTGCGCTTCGAGGGGGTGATCCCCAGTCGCAGCAGCAGCGAGAATGATCGGCAGGTGCGCTCCGAGCCGCAGGTGGTGCGCTATCAGGGCAGCAATCAACATTTGCAGCTGACGGCCAGCGTACCGGGGGACGAGCGGGGGATGCAGACCTATGCCAAGGCACCAGTGGTGACGTTGCAGGAGAATGGCCGGGCGCTTGCCATCCAGCAGGATGCGCTGGTGACCAGTGGCATGCTGCTTGGAGTGGATTGGAGCGGCAAACTGGCTGAATACAACCGCAGTGGTGGCAAGGCGGCGCTGACGGCCGTCGCTGTTACAAAGCAGCCAGCGGCTACGCTCGCCAGCGGGGCGCAACCCGTTGTGGCTGCCAGCGAGCTGGAAGGGCAGTTACAGCAGTTGTTCCTGCAGGCCGATCCGGCCCTGCGCAAGCGCTTTATCGGTTGGGCCGTGCCGCAGCTTTAAGTTTTCCGCCCGTTGCAGTAACGTGGACACTCCTTTTTCAGGCGCTCTGTTCATCGTACTCAACGAGGTTTTCATGTTTGAATTGCATTCACGCCTGCAGGCAGATACCCGGTGGCTCGGGGATCTGCCCCTCTGCCGTGTCTTGCTGGCCAAAGATAGCCAGTATCCCTGGCTGATCCTGGTACCGCGGGTGGCCGATTTGCGGGAAATTCACCATCTGGCGCCGGAGCAGCAGCAACAGCTGATGCAGGAGTCCTGCGCCGTCGCCGCCCTGATGGAACAGGCCCTCAGCCCGGACAAGATCAACATAGGGGCGTTGGGCAATCTGGTGCCGCAACTCCACCTTCACCATGTCGCCCGCTTTGCGACGGATCGCGCCTGGCCCGGCCCCATCTGGGGAGCTCATCCGGCCGTGCCTTACGAGCCACAAGTTTTGGCGCAGCAGGCCGATACATGGCGTGCCCGGCTCGCCAAGCTGAGCGGTTTCACCCCTGTGGCTGCTGATAACGGAGTCAACTGAGAGGCGTGTCGCTATTTCAGTCTCCGGGCCGCGCCATCTGTTAGAGTTATGGTATAGATAAGCCCATTTTCGAAGTTCAGGAAGGTCCCATGATAGTGACAAGATCCGATGACGATGCCGTATTGACCACAGAGGATGTGCTGCTCAGCCTGTGCAACTCGGTGACGGACGTTTTGAGTGCCGCGACCATGAGTCAGGTGCGTTTTTCCGGCATGGTGCAGCGGATCAGCAAGACCTGCCTCAAGCCCGATATCGGCTGTTTCGTGCTGTTCGATGGCGGTTTTTCCGGTCTGGTGGTGATCAACTTCTCCGCCGCCGCCGCCATGGAGCTGTACGAGAGCTACATGCTCAGCATGGGGCTCTCCAAGGAGGATCTCGCCATCTCCCACACCTCTGACGAGGTGAGCAACGTGATGGGTGAGCTGATGAACCAGATCGTCGGCAGCTTTACCGTCAAGGTGGGCCGGGATCTGCAGACCCATATCACCCAGAACCAGCCGAAGATGCTGGCCCTCAACAAGCAGGTGATGCTGAGCGTCGATACCAATCTCGACAGCCCGGAGTCCCGCCGCGTCACCTTCTTCACCGCCCGCAACAACATCTTCTATCTGGAGCTGGCGATGGACAAAACCGAGTTCATCCGCATCCACAATGAGGGGATGGAGCACGAGGAACTGGATCCCGATGCGCTGATCGCCCAGACCAAGCTGGATGCTGCCAAGCCGGTTCAGGCTGCAGCCCCGGTCGCCAACGATCACGACGATCTGCTCGACTCCCTCGGGATTTGAGACGCAAGCCAGACGACATCAAGGCCACTTTCGAGTGGCCTTGTGTTTTTGCGCTGCACCAGAGGTCAGAAGTTGTAGAGCAGGCCGGTGCTGAAGCGGGTGGCTTGTGAATCGTAGAAGCTGATATCCGAGCGGGATTTGCCATACGCCGCGCTGGCGGTCGCCGAGAGGGCACTGACGCCAAACAGGTTGTGCCAGAAGAAGATGGCGTTCGCCGCAAACTCGTCGGCATCGGCGTACTGGCCGAAGAGGGGGTTGGCCTCGTCATAGTTGCTCTGGCCGAGGTAGAGGTTGCTGACAAATGACCACTGGGCGCCCCGCTTGGCATAGGTCAGCTGCATGCCGCTCTGCTTGTAGCGCTGGGCGCGCCCGTCGAGATCCGCATCGCGATAGATCAGCGCGGGCTCAATCACGTGGCCGCCGCTAAAGCGCCACTGATAGGAGAGTTCGAGGGCGTGGATCTTGCCGTTGCGATCGAGGGCCGAGGCGTAGTTGGTATGGTGGATGGCGTCGTATTGCTGGCCGCTGCGCTCCTCATCCACGTCGATGTTGCGGGTGGTCAGGCTGCCATTGAAATTGCTGCCCCAGATATTGTCCCAGCTTGCCCGCACGCCGGTCGAGTTGATGTCGGTCGAGCTGCGGGCCACCCCCACGGCAAACGGATCGCTCCACTGCTCGGTTGGCATGGCGCTGAACACCAGCGAGCCGCCGACAATCCCCTTGTCCCCCAGCTCCTGCCGCAGCCCCAGTTGCTGGGTGAAGTCGAAGCGAATGGCATCCTGGATCAGGTTGCCGAGAAAAATTTGGGTGCGGGTATCGGCAAAGGTGTAGCGGATGTCGGCATTGATCAGCGGAGTGACGGCCGAACTGCTCTGCGGGCTGCCCAGACCGGAGAGGGTGTTGTGGTCATCATCGCCGCTGTAGAAGTTGGATTCATAGTTGACGACATTGATACCGCCCAGCAGAAAACCGGACCAGCCGGACTCTTTGGGTATGCTTCCCAAATCGGCATGGGCGCTGTTGGCGACAAGCAGGCCAAGGCCCAGCAGAGAGATGTGACGCATCGAAGTGTTCTCCTGATCCGATCGTTCGGGATGAAAAGATGAGGTTCAAGTTGCCGACATTCGTCAGCCAGCTCACAGAATCGTGACGCAACGGGATGAGATAAAGAAGAGTTCCCCCTGTTGTGCTGGTATTCTGTACCGCGAATATCGGGGGAAAACAACAAGATGAAACAGATTAAATCCTGGGCGCAATATTACGTCGATCTGATGACCAAGCTGGGACTGGTGCGATTCAGCATGTTTCTGGCGGCAGGCATTATCGTGCTGGCGGTCGCCATCCAGATGGGGGTGACCCTGTTCCTGCGCGGCAATATCGATGTGATCGACTTCGTTCGTTCGGTCTTCTTCGGCCTGCTGGTGACCCCCTGGGCCGTCTATTTTCTCTCCATCGTGGTGGATCAGCTGGAGGACTCCCGCCAGCGGCTGACGCGCATGGTGCGCAAGCTGCAGGATATGCGCGAGCGGGATCTGGAGCTCAATACCCAGTTGCAGGAGAACATCAGTCGCCTCAACGCCCAGATTGCCGAGACCAACCGGGCCGAGAGCCTGCGTCTGCAGGCCATCGAGGATCTGGAGAACGAGGTGTTCCAGCGCGAAAAAGCCCAACTCCATCTGGGGGAGCGCACCGCCCTGTTGCGATCCTTTATCGACTGCTCTCCGGATCTGGTCTACTACCGCAACGAGGATGAGCAGTTCTCCGGCTGCAACCGCGCCATGGAGGAGTTGACCGGCAAGGTGGAGGCGGAGCTGATCGGCCTGACCCCGTTCGATGTCTACAAGCAGGAGATCGCCAACAAGATCGTCGAGACTGACCGGCAGGTCTTCGCCAGTAACGAGCCGCTTACCTACGAGCAGTGGCTGGAGTATCCCGATGGCCGTAAGGCCTATTTCGAGCTGCGCAAGGTGCCCTTCTTCGATCGCTTCGGCAAGCGGCTCGGTCTGCTCGGCTTTGGCCGCGACATCACCGAGCGCAAGCAGTATCAGGACAAGCTGGAGAAGGCGAGTCGCGACAAGACCACCTTTATCTCCACTATCAGCCACGAGTTGCGCACCCCGCTCAACGGCATCGTGGGCTTGAGCCGGATGCTGATGGATACCCCCCTCGATCCCAAGCAGCATCAGCAGCTCAAGACCATCCACCTGAGTGCGGTGACCCTTGGCAATATCTTCAACGACATCATCGATCTCGACAAACTCGATCGTCGTCGCCTCGAAATTGCGCCGACCCGCATCGACCTGCCCGCCTTCCTCGACGAGCTGGAGACCCTGTCGCGTATTCAGGCAGAGCAGAAGGGGCTCTATCTGCACTTCGATCGCGACGGCGACATGCCGCAATTCGTGATGGCCGATGGCACCCGCTTGCGCCAGGTGTTGTGGAATCTGGTGGGCAACGCGGTCAAGTTTACCGATGAGGGGGGCGTCACCGTACGTTGTCTCGCCCATCCTGCCGACGAGCCGGGCAAGCTGGCCCTGCACTTCGAGGTGGAGGATACCGGTGTCGGCATCCCGCGCGCCCAGCAGGAGAAGATCTTCGCCATGTACTATCAGGTGCAGGGCAAGAAGCACGCCACCGGTACCGGCATTGGGTTGGCGGTCTCCCGTCAGCTGGTGCAGGCGATGGGGGGCCAGCTCTACGTGGACAGCGATCCGGGCGAGGGCTCCTGCTTCACCGCCGAACTGGAAGTGGCCTGCGCCGAGCCGGTGCTGGCCGAGCCGGAAGAGGAGATGCCCTCCCTCGATATCCTGCTGGTGGAGGATGTGGAGCTCAACGTGACGGTGGCTTGCGCGTTACTCAACAAGCTGGGTCATCAGGTGCAGGTGGCGCGGGACGGCACCCAGGCGCTGGCGATGGCCAACCCGGATGATTTTGACCTCATTTTGCTCGATATCCAGCTGCCGGACATGACCGGCTTCGATGTGGCGGAACAACTGCTGGCGCGTTATGGCGACAGCCTGCCGCCCATGGTGGCGCTCACCGCCAACTCAACCGGCGATCGCCAGTACTACCGGGATCACGGCATGCAGGATGTGATCAACAAGCCGCTCGGTTCCAAAGCGGTGCGGGAGGTGATTGGCCACCTGTTTGCCGGTCTGGCCGAGGATGAAGCGGACGAGCAGGCGGATGCGGGCAATCAGGATGCGCTGCTGGACTTGCCCTTCCTCACCGATTACGCAGATACCGTGGGCAAGCCGGTGCTGCTCTCCAGCGTCGATCTGTTCGAGAAGATGATGCCGGACTACATGGCGGTGCTCGACTCCAACATGATTGCCAAGGATCAGGCGGGGGTGGTGGAGGAGGCCCACAAGATAAAAGGGGCGGCAGGTTCCATCGGCCTGCGCCGTCTGCAGCAGACGGCCCAGCTGATCCAGAGCCCGGATCACCCCGCCTGGTGGGAAAACGTGGAAGACTGGATTGAAACGCTGCGCCGCGAATATCCCGGCGATATCGCCCGTCTGCGGCGCTGGTTGTTGTCTTGAGGCGGGTGGTTGTCTTGAGTCTGAGGGACGTTGTTGGCAAGGAGCTGCAAGATGTATAGCCGTTTGATTACCCCCGCGCGCATCCACTCCTGGGGGGATGAAGATCTGCTGGAGGCGACCGAGCAGGATCGCGCCCGCATCGTGCAGGCCGCGCCGGTGCGCCGGTTGCAGCAGAAGACCCAGGTCTTTCCGCTCGATGTGAAGGCCTCGGTGCGCAGTCGCCTCACCCATTCGCTGGAGGTGCAGGAGACCGGTCGCCAGATCAGTCGCCGCATTCTGGCCGCCTTGCCAGCAGGCGTGGTCTGCGAAGGGGCCTTTATCAATCTGGTGGAGATGTCCTGCCTGCTCCATGATGTGGGCAACCCGCCGTTTGGCCATTTTGGCGAGCAGGTGATGAGCCAGTGGCTTGGCGAGATGCTCGATCCCCTCTATCAGCAGGCGCTGGCGCAGCCCCCCTCGGCCCAGTGGGCGGAATTGCGTCAGGATCTGCAGTTGTTTGATGGCAACGCCCAGAGCCTGCGGCTGGTGCACAGCCTGCACGAACTCAACCTGACGCTCGGGCAACTGGCGGCGCTGTGCAAATACCCGCAGCAGCCGCAACCCGGCGTGAGTTACGGCCAGCATCACGGCTGGAGCAGCAAGCGCGGCATCTTCTTCAGCGAGCAGCCGCTCTACCGCGCCCTCGGCCAGAGTCTGGGGCTGGCCCCCGGCTGTCGCCATCCGCTGGTCTACATCATGGAGGCGGCGGACGACATCTCCTACTGCATCGCCGATCTGGAAGATGCTGTGGATCGGCGGATCCTGACACTGTCAGAGCTGCTGGTGGCGTTGCGCCGTGCTGATGGAAGCGACTATCTAGCGGCGTTGCTGGATGAGGCATTGGCCTCTGGTCGGGGCTTTTTCCCCCATTTTCGCCAGCAATTGACCCGTGATCTGGTGGCACTGGCGGCGCAGAGCTATGTCAGCGAACATCAGGCCATTTTGCAGGGCTCCTATCCGCAGGCACTGCTGCACGGTCAGGCGCCGGCGGCGCGGGTGCTCGATATCCTCAAACAGGTGGCCCGGGAGCTGGTCTTTATGCGCCCCGAGGTGGAAGCGCTCGAGCTGGAAGGGTATGCGGCGCTGCGTGGGGTGCTGACCAGCTATGCCTGTCTGTTGGCGCTGCCGGCGCGGCAATTTGCTCGCCTGTTGGCCGGGGAGGGGAGTCAGGATCTCTTCTTCGCCCGCCGCCTCTATCACCGCCTCTCGGCCCGCCATCTCAAGGCCTACCGGCTGGCGATTGCCACCCCGGACTCGCGCTTTGCCTGCCAGCATGAGCAGGAGTGGTATTACCGGGTGCGGCTGCTGCTCGACTACGTCAGCGGCATGACAGATACCTATGTGCTGGAGGAGTACCGGCTGCTCTCCGGGATCTGATGCCCGGGGTTGCCCCTGGTCAGGCAGCATAAAATGCCATGAAAACGTTTAAAAAGGAGTCGCAGGAGGCTTGTTTTAAATTCGGATATTTTTTAGACTTCTGCAACCTGTTCAACTTTTACCCGGTAAGGAGACGAATATGCAACATCTGATGCTCAATATTGCATTCTCTCGCGGCACTGCGTGCGGCGTGAAATCTCGTGCTCTTTTACCGCGTGGCGTAAACAGGTAACTCCTGTCTTTTTATCACCCGCGGTTCGTCCCGCAGGGTGATATCCACTTTCTCCGGGAGAACCGCCTGTTCTACTGGAGAATGTCATGTCTATCGAACTGGTTTTACTGCGCAGTGTTGAATCCCTGGTCCAGAGAAGGATTGCTCGGGTCGAGCGTCGTCTCGTGCAGGTCAATCTGTCACCCGCCCTGCTCAGGGATATCGGGCTGGAAGGGTATCAGGGTCAGATCTCCCTCGTTCGCGAGCGGGAGTATCAAACCGGCTTCCGACTCGGGAATCGAATAACCTGATGGAAGGGGCCTGTATGGCCCCTTTCTTGGCATTGATGGCAGACCCCGGTCTGCCATTTTCATTTTATTAAGCTGTGGTTAAGTTAATGCGCGAATATCCATTCGCGAATTTTGCGAAAATCTCTATTATTTGCGGCCGACCTTTCTTTGGATTCAGGTTATGAGCCGCACTCGCCGTTTATTTCAGTTTATATCCCTGCTGCTATGGTGTGTGCTGGGACTGAGTGAATCTAAAGCAGGGCTTAATCCATTGGCGCTTACAGAGGCCGAACGTCAGTGGAGCGCGGCCCATCACGAGCTGATCATCGGTATGCCGATGATGGGAGCGCCCCCTTATAGCTACAAGGATGCGGTACAGGGGTTCAACGGCCCGGTGCCCGAGATGGCGCTATTGATCGCCAGAGCGCTCGGCTTGCCCCTGCACTACAAGGAGTTCACCTCCTATGACGAGGCGCTGAGCGCGTTGCAGGCGGGCAAGGTGCACATCATCATCAATTTTCAGCCCGGAGAGCAGTGGGAAAACCAGATAGCCTCGGTGCCCTTTCCGTTCTTTATTCCGCAGGGGGTGCTGCTGAATCGCACGCTCACCCGGCTCTCTCTTGACGAGGCTCGCAAGCTTAAATGGGTCTGCATGGTCGGGACCGACTCCTGTGGCCAGCTCGAGGCGCTGGGTCTGGTGCCGGTCAAGGCGGTGGAGCGGCGCAGCGAAGCCACCTTCATGCTCAAGCAACAGCTGGCGGATGCCTATCTGGCGGATATGCCATCGCTATTGTCGGAGCGGGCACAAAACCCCAATGCCGGTTTTTCGATTGTCAAACCGCAGTGGGCGCCGGTCTCCTCCTTGTCCGTCAATATGCTGCGCAACAACTCCGGGCTCACCAGCCTGATAAACCGGGTCATGCCCGAGCTGCCGGTGACGGACATGCGCCCGATCCTTGAAGCCATCAATGGGGGGCAGACTACGGCATCGGGGGAGATCACCACGGTCAAATTTACCCCCGAGGAGCAGGCGTGGCTGCGCACGCATCCGATCTTGCGCTACGGCATCTCGCCGCACTGGGTCTCGATGAGCGAGTTCAATTATCGTGGCAAGCTGGTGGGCTACGTACCCGATATGGTGGCCCTGCTGCGCCGCTACTCCGGGCTGGAGTTCTCGCTGGTGCGTACCGAATCCTGGCGAGAGACCCAGAATTTGCTCAAAAAACACCTGATCGACTTTATTCCGGTGATGAGCCCGTCGGCAGAGCGCGAGCATCTGGGGATTTACACCCCCAACTACATGTTTGTTGACCGCGTCATCGTGGGGGGGAGAGAGAGCAAAAATCTCTCCGACATCGAATTGTTGCGAGGCACGCGGGTCGGCATTGTGGATGCGTCCATTGACGAGGAGCTGTTGGCCTCGCTGGGGGCCATTCCGGTGGAGGTGAAGGATGACAGCCGCCTGCTGCGCCTGCTCGATGAGGGGCGGGCCGATTATGTGCTGCTTACCATGACCACCCTGCCGGCCGCCCTGGGGCGAGGCTTTGAAGATCGCTATCGGGTGGTCTACTCCGGGCAAAACTTGCGACTTCCCGGCGCCATGGGGGTATCCCCCGCCGACCCCATGTTGCAGCAGATCCTGACCAAGATCCTCTATGCCATCCCCCAGCACGAGATTGACAAGCTTGAATCCCGTTGGCTGACGATGCGGCTGCAGACCGGCCTGGATACCCGCACCGTGGTGCTGTGGTTTCTGGTCTGCGCGGGGGGGGCGCTGGTGTTCTTTACCATCTTCTGGCACTGGAACCAAACGCTGCAGCGGCAAAATGATCAGCGAAAACAGGCCCAAAAACAGCTCAACGAGCAGCTGGCCTTTGTCCAGACGCTGCTCGACTCCTTGCCGAGCATGGTGGCACTGCGAGATCGCCAACAGAACCTGACCCTCTGCAACAAGGCGTATCGGGAGGCCTTTATCGGCGCAGAATCCGGCGGGGATGGCTGGAGTTATATGCATACCGAGGAGCGGGAGCAGATGCTGCGTGAAGAGCAGAGCGTCTGGGCGACCGGCGTCAGGCTGGAGGGCGCTGGCTATACCCGGCGGATTGACGAATCCCAGTTCCATGTGGTCTATGTCAAGTTGCCCTACCGGGCGGCAGATGGCGAGATCCAGGGGGTATTGACCGTGCTGACCGATGTCAGCGCCCTGAAAGCCGCCGAGGACAAGGTGCGCGAAGTGGAAGCCATGCTGCGGGACATGACGGACAGCATGCCCGGCGTGGTCTATCAGTATCTGTGGCATCGCTCGGATCAGGGACGTTTTCTCTATGTCTCGCAAGGGGCGGGGGAGACGCTGGGGGTGCCTTCCCAGGCCCTGATGTCCGCCAGATCCGAGTGGAAGACATTTGGCGTCAGTGAAGAGGTGTTGCAGGCGTTCTTCAGTCGGGTTGCCGCCAATGCGCCGACCCGGACGCCGATCGACTGGGAGGTCAAGGTGCCCCACTACGGTGGCGAACGCTATCTGCAGGTGCGGGGCAGCTTCGTGGAGCAAGGGCCGGATACCCTGCTGCTCAACGGCATGGTGCAGGACATCACGGCCCTCAAACAGCAGCAGTATGAGTTGCATGAGGCGCGCGCCAGCGCCGAACAGGCCATGCAGGCCCGCAGTCGCTTTCTGGCCACCATGAGCCATGAGCTTCGCACGCCGATTTCGGGGATGCACGGCATGCTGGAGCTGCTGCGGATGAGCGACGTGGACGATGATCAGCGCTATCTGCTGCGCAACGTGGTCACCTCGACCAACAACCTGCTCTATCTGGTCAACGATATCCTCGATTTCTCCAAGATCGAGGCGGGCCAGCTTCATCTGGATTATCAGTCGAGCCCGTTGCAGTCGGTGATTTGCGATGCGGTTCGTGGTCATGCCGCCCAGGCCCATGGCAAGGGGTTGCAAGTCGAGTTCAGCTGGGAGAGCGAGGTGCCGGATCGGGCGGATATCGATGCCATCCGGGTGGCGCAGGTGGTCTCCAACCTGCTGAACAATGCGGTCAAGTTTACCGAGCGCGGGGTGATTGCCATTCGCGTCAGGTATCGGGAGCAGCAGCTCGCCATCACGGTAGCCGACTCCGGCATCGGGATCGCCGAGGAGAAGCAGGCGCTGCTGTTCACCCCGTTCGAGCAGCTCGACTCCGATATCAATCGTCGTTATGGCGGCACCGGGCTGGGATTGGCCATTTGCGATCAACTGGTGCGCAAGATGGGGGGCTCGCTGAGCCTCAATAGCCGGGCCGGTGAGGGGGCCAGTTTCTGCTTCACCATTCCGCTGAGCAACCCCCACTGGGATCTCCCGGCGCTGACAGGCAGCGAGTGGTGGTATTTCGGTGACGACCACCTGCTGGAACAGACGATGACGCGGTTGGGGGCCAAATTGCACCCTATCGATGCCAACCGGCTGGCTCGGGGGGTCAATGGCCTGCTGCTGGCCGACGAGCGCTGGCTGGCGCGCGATCTCGGCCACAACTGGTTGGAGCGGGTGCAGCAGCCCGGGCTCAAGGGGATCGTCTTCTCCCCTGACGAGGTGCTGCGAACCCGACTGGGCCCGGCGCGCTGGTGGCGACTGGGACTCTCTCCTCTCTATCCGGACCTGCTGCTGGAGAGTGGCCGCGAGCTGCTCTGCGGGGTCGTCAATCCGGTGATGGCTACGCATGCCGACAAGTTGAACGGTCGGGTACTGGTGGCGGATGACCATCCGGTCAACCGGGCCCTGCTGGAGCGCCAGCTGGGGATCCTGGGGGTCGAGTGCGTGGTAGTCGAGAACGGCGAGCAGGCGCTGCAGGCCTGGCAGGCAGAGCCCTTCTCGCTGTTGCTGACCGACTGCCATATGCCGGTGATGGATGGCTATACCCTGACCAACACCCTGCGCGCCAACGGCGATCAGGCCCCCATCATAGGGGTGACGGCCGATACCTCGGAGGAGGCGTCGGCCCGCATGGTCGCCGCCGGCATGAACGGCATGCTGATCAAGCCTTATATGCTGGAAGCGCTGCGCCAGACGCTGGTGCAGTGGCTGCCAGCCTGCGCAGCCGTGACTCCGGAGCCGCTCACCGGCGCGTCGGCGCTGGCTGCCCGCTGGATGGCGCTGTTTGGCGATGAAGAGGATGCCAGAGCCATGGCCAGCGAATATCTGGCCTCCAATCTGCTGGATCGCGAAGAGATGATGGCGGCGCTGGCGGTCCGCAACGGGGACGCGTTGCTGGAGATCGCTCACCGCATAAAAGGGGCCGCCCGCATGGTGGGGGAGTGTGCCCTGGCCGAACAGGCCGAACTGCTGGAGAGTGCCGCACGGCTCAAGCAGCTGGATGAGTTTGCCGTGCTGGGGCAGGAGGTTGATCTGCTGATCAACCGGGTTACCTACGAGACAGGATTATGGCTGAATGAACAAGCGCGAGCATGAAGTGGTCATCATGGTGGCTGAGGATCACACCTTTCAACGCAAGGCGCTGTTGCATCAGATCCGTGGCCTGGGCTATCGGCAACTGCTGGAGGCGCGGGACGGGGTGGAGGCGCTGGCGCTCTGCCAGCAGCAGAGAGTCGATATCCTGCTCTGTGACCTGCGGATGCCCGGCATGGATGGCATGGGTTTGCTGCGCCGTCTCTCGCAGGCAGGCTTTCGCGGCGGCATCATCCTCTCCAGCGCGCTGGAGGGGGATGTGGTCGAGGCGGTGCTGCGCATGAGTGCCGCCTATGGCTTGCATGTGCTGGGGCGGCTCGACAAGCCCGCCCGGCCGGGGCAACTCGCACAGCTGATTCAGTCATGGTCTCCCGCCCGGGAGCCCTCCCGTCAGGAGGAGGGGCACAGGATCGATCTCGATCAGCTCAAACGCGGCATCGAGCAGCAGCAGATCTTGCCCTGGTATCAGCCGAAGGTGAGCTTCGCCACGGGTCAGTGGGCCGGGATGGAGGCGCTGGCTCGCTGGCAGCATCCCGAATATGGACTCATCTCGCCGGGACTCTTTATCCCGATGGCGGAAGAGCACGACCTGATTGCGCCCCTGACCGAGATCATCATTGGCAAGTCGTTGAGTGATGCCCACCTGTGGGGGGAAACCGGATTGTCGATCAATCTGTCGATGAATCTGTGTGCCAGCTCCCTCAATGACGGCAGTCTGTGCCAGACCCTGATTGACCAGTGTCGGCACTGGAGCGTGGATCCGGCCCTTATCACCCTGGAGGTGACCGAGAGTGCTTTCATTCGTGACATCGGTGCCATGCTGGAGGTGCTGACCCGGCTGCGGATGCACGGTTTTGGCCTCTCCATCGATGACTTTGGCACCGGCTACTCCTCGATGCAGCAGCTGGCGCTGCTGCCCTTTACCGAGCTGAAGCTGGATCGCTCCTTCGTCGATCGCTGCCATGCCGATCCGGCGCACCTGGCCATTATCGAGTCCAGTATCGAGCTGGCCCGCAAGCTCGGGCTCAAAACGGTGGCAGAAGGGGTGGAGGACGCGGCGACCTGGCACCTGCTGGCCAGGCTCGGCTGTGACCTCTGCCAGGGCTTTTTCTCCGCCCGCCCGATGCCGCACAGTGAGTTGGCAAGTTGGCACCGGACTTGGCAAGATAGATTGCCTACACTGATATCTATCTGATTCTGTTGGCTGGCTCCTCCGTTTGAACAAGGATGTTCATGAAAATCTCAAGCAAGCTGTTGCTCAGCTTCGGTTTTATCAACCTGCTGATGCTGCTCTCCTCCACCCTGGTCTATTACCGGCTTACCCAGATCAATCAGGCCCAATACACCCTGCTGGAGCAGGCGCTGCCCGCTCTGCAGCGGGATGAGGCGAGCCAGAAGGCGCTGGTGGCCACCGTCTCTGCCTTGCGTGGCTACCTGATCCTCGGCAAGGATCCGGCTCAGGCCTCCCGCCTCAAGCAGGAGTGGGAGTCAGCCTGGCAGGCCATCGCCCATCAGACATTCAGCCCGGCGCTCGCCCAGTCCCTCGAGACCTTCAAAAGCCATCAGGAGAAGGTGTGGGCCATCGCCCAGAGCGAAGAGAATCTGCCTGCCCACACCCTGATGCTGCAGGAGGCGGGGCCGCTGGCGGAGGCGGCACTCGATCAGTTGCAATCCTTTGCCAATGAGGAGGTTGGCACTGCGCAGGATCAACTCTCCGGCGATCGCCGCATGCTGCTCAAGCAGGTGGGGGATGCCTACAACAGCCTCGCCAACGCCCTCTCCGCCCTGCGGGATTTTCTTATCTCAGGCGATCCCGAATACCGCAGCAAATATCAGGATTACTACCAGTTTCACCAGCAGCGGGTGGCAGAGGTGAAGCAGCAAGCCGCGCTCTTTACCGACACCCAGCAGAGCCTCTGGCAGCTGTTTGAAGAGATGGCGACTCCCTTCTCCGTGCTGGTGGGGCAGGTGATCGAGAAGCGCCAGGCGCCCGATTGGGATCAGGCCAACTACCTGATGGCCACCGACATCGAGCCGATGCAGTCCACTCTCAGTGAACAGCTGGTCCAGCAGGTGGGCAAAACCCGCGCCGAGGTGGCGCAGATCGCGGCGCAGATGACCCGTGCCGGTAGCGCCATCAACCAGACCCTGCTGCTGGCTACCGGCAGTGCCATCGTGCTTGGCATGCTGGTCGCCTGGCTCTTTAGCCGCCGTCTGACTCGTGACATTGCCAGCCTGGTAACCCGGGCGGGGCAGGTTGCCGATGGCCGACTGGCAGCCCGGCCCTTGCCGATAACGGGGCAGGATGAGTTGGGAGAATTGACTGGCTCCATCAACCGGATGTCTGTCCAACTGCGCCAGTTGGTAGGTGAGTTGCAGGGGGCGGTGGGGCAGGTAGAAGAAGCCTGTGGTGAGGTGGGTAGCACCACGCGGGCCATCGTAGTGGATTTGACGGTGCAGGATCAGCGGGTCGATGCGGTGGCGGCGGCTATCGATCAGATGTCAGTCAGCGCCCGGGATGTGGCTGGCAATATCGCCGCCGCGGCAGGTGGCGCCCAGCAGGTGCAGCAGCAGACCCGACAGGGGCAGGCCGCGCTGGCGCGGATGACCGACGCCATGCAGCAGATTGCCGCCATGATTGGGCAGGCCAACGAGGCCATGGGGCTGCTGGCGCATCAGAGCGAACAGGTGGGGCAGATCACCGAGGTGATCGCCACGATCGCGGAGCAGACCAACCTGCTGGCCCTCAATGCGGCGATCGAGGCGGCGCGGGCAGGCGAGCAGGGACGCGGGTTTGCGGTGGTGGCCGATGAGGTACGCCAGCTGGCGACCCGCACCCATCAATCAACCGCCGAGATCAGCCAGACCATTGCGGCCATCTCCCAACAGACTCGCCAGACGGTGAGTACCGTCAGCAGCGGTACCCGACTGGTGGAGCAGGGGCGGGATGCAGTCGGCCTGGTGACCGATACCCTGAGTGCCATGAACCAGCTGGTGCAGTCGCTGTCGGGTCAACTGGAGGCCATTTCGGTGGCGACCGAGCAGCAGTCGCGGGTGGCTGCCGAGGTTGCCGGGACGGTCGATGATATTGCCGCGCTCAGTCGGCAATCCTGCCAACGCAGTCAGCAGGGGGAGGAGATCGTAGCCAGACTGGCTGGCGATACCGGCAAGCTGACGGCGGTGATCTCCCGCTTTGATCTTGAGGCATGAGATGGCGGGATCACCCCGCCCTTGCCATTTATCCGGTCGTTTGGACTGTTGGTTTAGTCCAGCCGTCTGAAGGCGTGGTTATCGAAGCTGCTGGTGGTCTCGCGATTGAGCAGACTGACCAGCAAAATCGCCCGTTTATCCCCATCCGGCTCCATATAGATGGCTTCGAAGCCAGCCAGTGGCCCCTCTTCAATCAGTACCTTGTCGCCCGAGCAGGGCAGGTTGGCGTAGCAGGCTCGTGCCTCGTCGCTGTCATCACGACTCATCAGCTGATAGACCAGCTTGCTGCTGATCGGGGTCCATTCACTGCCAAAGTGGATGATCCGGCTGATGCCACGGGTCGATTTCAGGGTGACCGGTGTCACCTCTTCCAGATCGACGAAGATAAACAGATAGTTGGGGAACATGGGTTCCCGTACCGGAACTCGCTTGCCCCGGCGCAGCTTCTCGATCTCCACCATGGGGTAATAGGATTCGATACCCTGGGCATCGAGGTGGGCGCGGGCGCGGGCCTCTTCTTTTGGCTTGCAGTAGGCCAGATACCATTTTTTCATGTTATGAGTATGTTCGTGTTGCCGTGCTCGCGGATATGATAGCGGCGCCAATAAAAAAGGCCACGCATTGCGTGGCCTTTTTTGCCAAGTGAGCAATTACCAACCTTTTACCAGGCCGCCTTTGAACAGCTCGAGACCTTTCTTGTAGACCTCGTCGGTCTGATAGGACTGGACAAACTGTTTGACCTTCTCGTCATCCTTGTTGTTGTCGCGAGCGACGATCAGGTTGACGTAGGGGGACTCCTTGTCTTCAACAAACAGGCCGTTTTCGGTCGGGGTCAGACCAATCTGACCGGCGAAGGTGTTGTTGATGATGGAGAGATCCACATCTTCCAGTGAACGGGGCAGCTGGGCAGCTTCCAGTTCGACAATCTTGAAGTTGCGCGGGTTGCTGGCGATATCCAGCACGGTGGCTTCCAGACCGGCGCCATCCTTCAGGGTGATCAGACCCTGTTTGGCCAGCAGGATCAGCGAGCGACCCAGGTTGGTCGGATCGTTCGGTACCGCGATCTGGGCGCCATCTTTCAGTTCGCTCAGCGCCTTGATCTTCTTGGAGTAACCGGCGATCGGGTAGACGAAGGTGTTGCCAACCGGCACCAGCTTGAAGTCGCGATCACGCACTTGCGCATCCAGATAGGGTTTGTGCTGGAAGGCGTTGACGTCGATGCTGCCATCGTTCAGCGCCACGTTCGGGGTGACGTAGTCGGAGAAGTTGACGATCTCGACGGTCAGACCGTATTTCTCTTTGGCGACCTTGGCCGCCACTTCAACCAGTTCGGTCTCGGGGCCAGCAATGGCGCCCACTTTCAGAACCTTGCTCTCTTCTTTTTGACCGCAACCGGCCAGAACCAGACCAGCCAGCAGCGCAGCCGCAACGGATTTGATGCCAAATTTCATAAAACCTCCTGTCAGAAATCGACGATTAACGATGATCACATTTGTGGACCAGGCGCTCACCCGCGCTCTGGATAAGTTGAACCAGTACTACCAGGATAACCACGGTCACCAGCATGACGGTCGGGTCAAAGCGCTGATAACCATAACGAATACCCACATCCCCCAGACCGCCGCCACCGATGGCCCCGGCCATGGCCGAGTAGTTCACCAGCGTGACGAGGGTAATGGTGACGCTGTTGAGGATGCCGGGCAGAGCCTCGGGCAGCAGCACCTTGGTGATGATTTGCAGCGGCTTGGCGCCCATCGCCTTGGCCGCTTCCAGCAGGCCATCCGGCACCTCCATCAGGGCTCCTTCCACCAGACGGGCGATGAAGGGGATGCAACCCACGGTCAGCGGCACGATGGCGGCGATGGTGCCGATACTGGTGCCGACAATCAGCCGGGTCAGCGGAATGATGGCGACCAGCAGGATGATAAAGGGCACCGAGCGACCCACGTTGACCACCATGCCCAGAGTACGGTTGAGCAAGGGGTTGGCCAGGATCTGGCCCGCCTTGGTGACGTGCAGTGCCACGCCAAGCGGCAGGCCCAGCAGGCAGCCGAACAGGGCGGAGGCAAACACCATGATCAGGGTGTCGCCCAGGGCCGTGATGAGCAGATTAATCATGGCTTCGGACATAACCCATTACCTCCAGCTGAATGTGGTTGTCGATGAGGAACTGCTGGGTTGCCTCGCACTGGGCTTCATCCCCGAACAGCTCGGCCAGCAGGAAACCGAATTTGACGCCACCGGCGTACTCGATGTCTGCGCTCAGAATGCTGATGTCGATATTGAAACGGCGGCTCGCCTCGGAGATCAGCGGCGTATCGACCGTACTGCCGGTAAAGCCGAGCTTCACCAGCGGATAGCTGCCTGGCACCCGCTCGCTGCTCATCCGATCCTGATACTCCTGCGGTACCTCCAGATGGATGGTGGAGTGGATGAAGTCACGGGCCAGCTGGGTCTTGGCGTTGCTGAAGAACCAGGCCACTTCGCCCTGCTCGATTAGACGGCCGTCGCTGATGATGGCCACTTCGTCACAGATCCCTTTCACCACATCCATCTCGTGGGTGATGAGCAGGATGGTGAGCCCCAGCTTGACGTTGATCTCCTTGAGCAGGGTCAGGATCGAGCGGGTGGTCTGCGGGTCGAGGGCCGAGGTGGCCTCGTCACAGAGCAGCACCTTGGGGGCCGGTGCCAGTGCGCGGGCAATGGCAACACGCTGCTTCTGACCGCCGGAAAGCTCGGACGGATAGGCATGGGCACGGGCTTCCAGCCCGACCAGCGCCAGCAGCTCGGCAACCCGTTGCTGGATCTGCTCTTTGCTCCAGCCTGCCAGCTCCAGCGGAAAGGCGATGTTGGCAAACACGGTGCGGGAAGCGAGCAGGTTGAAGTGCTGGAAAATCATCCCGATCTGGCGGCGAGCCTGGGTCAGATCCCGTTCGCTCAGGGCTACCAGATCCTGGCCATCGACAATCACCTGGCCCTCTGTCGGGCGCTCCAGCAGGTTGACACAACGAATGAGGGTACTCTTGCCGGCACCGGAGGCACCGATCACCCCGAAAATTTTGCCTTGGGGTACATGCAGACTCACATCACGCAGGGCGTGCACGGCGTCACTGCCTGTACCGTAGACTTTGTTGAGACCTTTCAACTTAATCATGGATTCTTCCGTGCTAACAGCCTTACAGCACAGGGCGCTACAGGCGGGGAAATTGGGCAGAGGTTCCACTGGGTTACTCTGCCATCATGGAGGATGATGCTAAGATGTCTGGATGGCCGTGTCAACGCATGTTTTTACGTCTAGACGTCTAAAAAAGTGATAAGGATATCTGTCTGGTGGATAACGATCTGGGTGGATATGTCTCGCATCCAGATCCTGTTTCGCCAGTTTGGTATATGGCCGAATTAAAGATGGTTTATATCGGGTAAACGCTGGTTTTATTAGTGTGTCAGCCCGATGTCACTCATGTCAGGTGTCGAGCCTGAAACGCCACCATAGTTGCACAAATAGCTGCACAAATCGTTCCCTATTCGCGACCGGATCACCTGTCCGCCCCTTTGTCGGCATCAACCTTGATGCAGCGCAAGGGGGGCTCGGATAGGGATTGGGTCGGTGGCGCTTGTTTTTTATACTGATGATACCGACAGCATGGAGGGCAGTGCGATGAGATTCCAACAGATCAAAGAGTTGCTGCACTATCTTGAACAGGTTCATCACCAGCTCGGGCTCTGCTACGGGCGATTGACCAGTCAGGTGGACAGCGAACGTAGCCGGATGTTGCTGGTCTATCTGCAAGGGCGTGAGGATGCGGCCAGTGCCCATCTGCACGAATATGCCGCCCAGCTGGGAGAGGCGGTGAGGGAGACCTGGTTGAACCAGAGTTTCAGCGAGGATATGGTGCCCGCCATCACCCGCTTCGAGCTGCCGGCCTCGGCCCAGACCCAGGATATCGTCACTCAGGTGTGCCGCTGGGAAGAGCAGCTGGTGGGCGAGCTGGGCCATCTGGCCCGGGAGTGCCCGACACCGGCCACCACCACCCTGCTCGAGAATCTGGCCGGGCTGGAGCAGACCCGCCTGACCCGACTGGTGCACGGGGTACACCGACTCGATGACATGTAACGGGTGATAAGCGCCAAACACGCAAGATAGCGGTCAAGCAAAAGGGCCCGGCAGCAGTGCCGGGCCCTTTCCATTTGCTCTCTGCTGATTGGCGGTGAGCGTCGATCAGCCCTGCCGCTCGGCCGCGTAGAGGGCGGCCCCGATAATGCCCGCCTGATTGAGGCTGGCCGCTGGAATGAGCGGTGCCCGGGTCTCGATGCGATCGACAAATTTATCCAGCTTGGCGGCGCTGCCGCCCCCCAGAATGAAGAGGTCGGGGGAGAAGAGAAACTCGAGGCGCGCCAGATACTTGTTGAAGCGCTTGCCCCAGCGGTTCCAGGAGAGATCTTCCCGTTTGCGCACCGCATCGGAGCAGTAGTGCTCGGCCACCATCCCTTCCAGCATCAGGTGACCCAGCTCGGTGTTGGGCAGCAGGTGGCCGTTGACGAAGATGGCGGTGCCGATGCCGGTGCCGACCGTGATGAGGATGATGACCCCCTTGCGATCTTTACCGGCGCCAAAGCGCATCTCGGCCAGACCGGCGGCATCGGCATCATTCAGCACATAGCAGGGCTTGCCGGTGACATCGGCAAACAGATGCTCGGCATCGGTCTCAATCCAGCTCTTGTCGATATTGGCCGCACTCTTGGCAATGCCGTTGTGAATGGTGGCGGGAAAGCCGCAACCCACCGGCCCTTTCCAGTCAAAGTGTTCGACCAGCGCCTTGAGGGTATGGGCGATGGCGGCCGGGGTGGCCGGTTGCGGCGTGGCAATGCGATGGCGCTCGCCGATCAGTTCGCCGGTTTTGGTATCCACCAGACAGCCCTTGATCCCAGAGCCTCCAATATCCACTCCCAACATATGCATCTGTGTTGTCCTTGTTGTGTGCCGACCAGCTGATACTGATTACGGTGTTCTGGTCACTGCGGGTCGGCAGAGCATGAAAAAAGTACAGCAATCCGGCAAGGGGCAGATCACTTATGCGTGATCCGGCAGACCTTTTTCGATGCAGCGGATCAGCAAACGGGTTTTCTTGTTCTCTTCATCCTGACGCCGGGTAAGAGTGGCCAGCGCCCATTCGATATGTTCGGCTACCATGGGCTCGGCGTTGGTCAGCCCCAGTTGCAGGGCGGCGATGACCTCGGGGGTTGCCGGGCCATTGCCGAGGGCGACCGCCAGATTGCGGCGCCAGCGCTGGTAACCGATGCGGCGGATCGGGCTCCCTTCGGTCTGCTTGAGAAAATCACTCTCGCTCCAGTGCCACAGCGCCAGCAGGGGCGGGCGGTGCAGGCTGGAACGCGGGCTGAAGTCGGGTTCCGGGCTGGCATCGGCATAGCGATTCCAGGGGCAGATAAGCTGGCAGTCGTCACAGCCGTAGATGCGGTTGCCCATCAAGGGCCTGAACTCTTCCGGAATAGGGCCATCGTTCTCGATGGTGAGATAGGAGATGCAGCGGCGGCCATCCACCACATAGGGGGCGACAATGGCGCCAGTCGGACAGATGTTGATGCAGGCGACGCACTTGCCGCACAGCTCCTTCGCTACCGGCTGGTCGAGCGGCAGCGGCAGGTTGAGCAACAGCTCACCGAGAAAGAAGAAGGAGCCGGCCGATTCGTTGAGCAGCAGTGAGTGTTTGCCAACCCAGCCGAGGCCCGCCTTGGCTGCCAGCGGCCGCTCGAGGATGGGGGCGGAGTCAACGAAGGGGCGCCACTCACCCAAGGTCTCTTCAGTGCCTTGAAACAGCTCGGCACAGCGCGCTTCGATGCGATCACCCAGCTGTTTGAGCCGGTTGCGCAGTACCTTGTGGTAGTCGCGGCCGAGGGCGTAGCGACTGATATAGCCGAGGGTCGGATCGCGCAGGGTGGCGGCAAAGCCCGCCTCGAATGGCAGGTAGTTCATCCGCACTGACAACACCCGCACCGTGCCCGGCAGCAGCTCGTGGGGGCGTGCGCGCATCATGCCGTGGCGCGCCATGTAATCCATGCTGCCGTGATAGCCCGCATCCAGCCAGGCCTGCAATCGCGGCTCTTCGATACGCAGATCGGTGTCGGTGATGCCCGCCTGGTCAAATCCTAGCTCCCGTGCCCAGAGCTTGATATCGTGGGCCAGCTGGTGGAAGTCAGGTGCGCTCATGCGGCTTGGCCTGGCCGGAGTTGGCTGGCGTGGGTCGATTGATAAGAGGCGGGAGCCGTCATGGTAGAGATCATCAGGGGCGCGTTGGGCACAAAAGAGGGGGGCAGTTTACCACAGGGGCTGTGGCAGACTGAACAGATCCGCACACTGGAGCGCAACTGGGCCGCGCGTGAGGGGCAACCTCTCTATGCCCTGATGGAGCGAGCCGGTGCTGCACTGCGCACCTATGCCACCCTGCATTGGCCCGAGAGTCGTTGCTGGTGGATTTTCGTCGGCCCCGGTAATAACGGCGGTGATGGCTATGTGCTGGCCCGCCTTGCCCGCCAGATCGGCATCGAGGTGGTGGTGATTGCCGCCAGAGCACCCGACCAGCTGAAGGGGGATGCCAGACGGGCCGCCGATGAGTGGCTGGCGGCCGGTGGCCGGGTCTGGCTGGCCGAGCAGTTTGATGGTGCCCAGCAGCCTGCCCCGGATCTGGTGGTCGATGCCCTGCTTGGCACCGGCGTCAACACCCCCCTCTCGCCGCTACTGACAAAGATCGTCGCAACAATCAATGGCTTGGCTGTGCCCGTGCTGGCGGTGGATCTCCCCTCCGGCCTCAACGGCGATACCGGCCGTGCCATGGGGGCCGTGGTGCAGGCCACTCGCACCCTCACCTTTATCGGGATCAAGCAGGGGATGCTCACCGGCGACGGGGTGGATTGCGTCGGCCTGCTCGACTGTGATCCCCTTGGCGTCACGCCAGATGATGCTATTTCGCCCGCCGCCTGGCGCATCGATTATCCACTGCTAAGCACGCAACTGACCCCGCGCCAGCGCGCTTCCCACAAGGGCTCTTATGGCAAGGTGCTGCTGGTGGGGGGCAATCGCGGCATGCAGGGGGCCATCGTGCTGGCAGCCCGCGCCTGCCTGCGGGCGGGGGCCGGGCTGGTGCGGGTGTGCCAACATCCGGAGCATCCGCCGGTTAGCCTCTATCAACCCGAGCTGATGAGCCTTATCACCACAGATGACGAGGGGTGGGCGTCGGTGCAGGTCATTGGCCCCGGCCTCGGTCAGGATGAGTGGGGAAGGGGGCAAATCGCCCGTTATCTCACCGATCGGCTGCCACTGGTTTTGGACGCCGATGGATTGAATTGGCTGGCGCAATCTCCCCGCCATCAGGATAATTGGGTGCTCACGCCCCATCCCGGCGAAGCGGCGCGACTGCTGGGATGCACCATTGCCGAGATTGAAACCGACCGGTTTGCCGCCGTGCAGGCGTTGCAGCGGCGCTATGGCGGTGTGGTGTTGTTAAAAGGGGCGGGAACACTTATTTATGACGGCGAGCGGGTCGCTCTCTGTTGTGAAGGCAATCCCGGCATGGCAAGTGGCGGCATGGGTGATCTGTTATCTGGTATAATCGCCGCCCTTTTGGCCCAGGGCTGGTCTGCCACCATGGCAAGCTGGCTGGGCGCCGTGATCCACGGCGAGGCCGCAGATCAGGCCGCCGCCGACGGCGAGCGGGGCATGCTGGCGTCAGATCTGCTGCCGCTGATCCGCAGACTGGTTAATCCCGACACCATAACAAGTTAAAAAGAAGAACATGGCAAAACAGTTGATGATGACACTGCCGAACGAGGCAGCAACCGTGGCACTGGGTGGCCGTCTGGCACAGGCTTGCCAGCAGGCGACCACAGTGTTTTTGCATGGCACGCTTGGCGCCGGTAAAACCACCCTGACCCGCGGCTGGGTACAGGGCCTTGGCCATCAGGGCAAGGTAAAAAGCCCGACTTACACCCTGGTCGAGCCCTACGAGCTCGATGGCTGGCAAGTCTACCATTTCGATCTCTATCGCCTGGCTGATCCGGAAGAGCTGGAATTCATGGGCATTCGGGACTATTTTGCCGCCAACACTCTCTGTCTGGTGGAGTGGTCCGAGAAGGGCGAGGGCTGGTTACCGGCTCCCGACCTGGAAATTACCCTCACTTATGTAGGCGAGCAGCGCGAGGTTCTGATAGAGGCCCGCACTGCTATTGGCGAAGCCATTCTGGAACGGTTGTCATCTACGTGCGCTTGATCCTTGTTATTGCTCTCTCTTTGATGGCGTTACCCTCCTGGGCGAATCAGCTCAAGAGCGTACGAATCTGGCCATCACCGGATAATACCCGGGTGGTGCTCGACATGAGCAGCGCCCCCAACTTCAACTATTTCACCCTCACCGGCCCGGATCGGCTGGTGATCGACCTGAAAGGGGCGAGCAACGCCGCCAATCTGGCGCGGATCGAGAACAACAGCGAACTGGTGCGCAAGATCCGCCAGAGCACGCCGCTGGAGAAGGGCGGTCTGCGGCTGGTGATGGATCTCAGCTCCGCCATCAAGCCGGTGGTCTTTCCGCTGGCGCCAGCCGGGCCTTATGGCCACCGTCTGGTCATCGACCTGCCTTATGAAGAGAAGCGCTCGGCGGCTGCGGTGCAATCCACGCCTGTCGGTGGCAAGGGCAAGGGGGTGGTGATTGCCATCGACCCGGGCCATGGCGGGGAAGATCCGGGCTCCATCGGCCCGCGCCGTACCTACGAGAAGCGGGTCACGCTGGCGGTCTCCCAGAAGCTGGCGGCGCTGATCGACCGCGAGCCGGGGATGCGCGCCGTGCTGACCCGTCGTGGCGACTACTTCGTTGACCTCAACAAGCGCTCCGAGATTGCCCGCAAGGCCAAGGCCGATCTGCTGGTATCTGTGCATGCGGACAGCTTCCATAACTCCACTCCCCGTGGTGCCTCGGTCTGGGTCTTGTCGACCAACCGCGCCAACCGCGAGATGGGCAGCTGGCTGGAGAAGCAGGAGAAGCAGGGCGAGTTGCTGGGCGGTGTCGGCAAGGTGTTGGCGGAATCCGATCCCAACCCCTATCTGGCGCAGACCTTCCTCGACCTCTCCATGGACAAGTCCCGTGCCGAAGGATATGACGTCAGCCGCCAGATCCTGCGCTCCATGGGCAAGGTTGCCCGACTGCACAAGAAGGCGCCGGAACACGCCAGTCTGGCAGTGCTGAAAGCGCCGGATATTCCCTCTGTGCTGGTGGAGACCGGGTTTATCTCCAACCATGCGGAAGAGAAGCTGCTGGCCACCGCCAGCTATCAGGACCAGCTGGCCCGCGCCATCTTCGAGGGGATCCGCAACTACTACCGTGCCCACCCGACCAAGGGGGCCATGCTGACTGGCAAGGGGCAGGCGAGCCGACCTGCCGCGACCACTCGGTCTGCGCCGGTCGCCCAGCAGCCGGTGAGCCAGCCCAGACAGGTACAGTTGCAGCCGGTGGTGAGTAACAAGATGCCCGCCACTGCCCGCGACGGCGGTGCGGCGACCGGCTCTGGTGCCGGGGTGATCAAGCCTTATTCGGCAGCAGCGCAAGAGACCGGAGCGCCGGTCAGCAGCGTGGGCGACTATGACAAATCGCGGATGCTCCGCCATGTGGTCCAACGGGGCGAGAGCCTCTCCCGCCTTGCCGAGAAGCATGGGGTGAGTCAGTCCACTTTGGTGGAGATCAACCAGCTGCGCAGCCGGGATATTCAGATTGGTCAGACCATCTATATCCCCCAACAGGGGCAGAGCCGCAGTGCCGCTCCCGTTCGCAGTGACGACAAGTCGCAGATGATCCGCCATGTGGTCAAGCGGGGCGAGAGCCTCTCCCGCCTTGCCGAGAAGCATGGGGTGAGTCAGGCGCGGCTGGTGGAGATCAACAAGCTCAAGTCGCGGGATATTCAGGTGGGGCAGGTGCTCTACATTCCGCAAAACTGATGCGCGGGAGCGGGCGATGCCGCTCCCGCTGTTAGCGAATACCATCAGCAAGATTGAAATTCAGGAGCAAGTGATGCCGATCCGTATATTGCCCCCGATTCTGGCCAACCAGATCGCAGCCGGTGGTAATGTGGTGGAGCGGTCCTCCTGGATCGTTAAGGGACTGACCATCCGCAAGATAGAAATTCAGGAGTAAATGATGCCGATCCGTATTTTGCCACCTATTCTGGCCAACCAGATTGCCGCCGGAGAGGTGGTGGAGCGGCCCTCCTCCGTGGTCAAGGAGTTGGTGGAAAACAGTCTGGATGCGGGCGCCGACCGGGTCGAAATCGATATCGACAAGGGGGGCGCCAAGCTGATCCGTATCCGTGACAACGGCTGCGGCGTTGCCAAAGATGAGCTGGTGCTGGCGTTGTCGCGCCACGCTACCTCCAAGGTGGCGACCCTCGATGATCTGGAGGGGATCAACAGCCTGGGCTTTCGTGGCGAGGCGCTCGCCTCCATCAGCTCGGTCTCCCGCCTCACTTTCACCTCCCGCACCGCCGAGCAGGCCGAGGCCTGGCAGGCGCAGGCCGAAGGGCGCGAGATGAACGTCACCATCAAGCCGGCGGCCCATCCGGTGGGCACCACGGTGGAGGTGGTGGATCTCTTCTTCAATACCCCCGCGCGGCGCAAGTTCATGCGCAGCGAAAAGACCGAGTTTGCCCATATCGACGAGCTGGTGCGCCGCATCGCGCTCTCCCGCTTCGATGCCACCCTGATCCTGCGCCACAACGGCAAGGTGGTGCGCCAGTACAAGGCCGCCAATACCGTGCCGGAGCAGGAGCGCCGCCTCGCCGCCGTCTGCGGCACCCCCTTCATGCACCATGCGCTGGCGGTAGAGAGCGAACACAGCGACGTGCGGCTGTGGGGCTGGCTGGCGACCCCGGAGGGGGCAAGACCGCAGAACGACCTGCAATACACCTACGTCAACGGCCGGATGATGCGCGACAAGCTCATCAATCACGCCATCCGTCAGGCCTATGACGAACTGTTGCCTCCCGATCGCTTCGCCGCCTATGTGCTCTATATCGAGCTGGATCCCCGTCAGGTGGATGTCAACGTCCACCCGGCCAAGCACGAGGTGCGCTTCCATCAGGCGCGGCTGATCCACGACTTTATCTTTCAGGCGCTGTTTACCGCGCTGCGTCGTGAAGGGGTCCGCGCCGTGCATCAGGACGCGCCGCTGGCCGAAACCCTGGTCGAGTTGCCGGTCAGCCCGCAGATTGAATATCCCGGTCAGGCGCCACGCCCGGAGTGGTACGGTGCCGAGCACAGCTACCGGGCGCCTGCGCAGGTGCGGGAAGGGGGCGCGGCGCGCGCCAGCAACTATCAACCGCCCGAGCCGCCAAGCCGCGAGGCGATGCGCGGCATGGGGGCGCTGCTCACTGCGTTGCCTATCGCAACGGCTGCTGCGACCGAGCAGCCCACTGACACAGTGCCGCCACCCAAACAGGGGGGATGTCGCGCCCTAACGCTGGTGGATCAGGCCTACCTGTTGATCGAGCGGGATAATCAGCTGGCGCTGCTCTCGCTGGTTCGCGCCGAGCGGGTGCTGCTGCGTCACTGGTTGCTGGAGACCTGGGGCCAGGGGCTGGCGGCCCAGCCGCTGCTGCTGCCGGTCTCCTTCAAATTGCCGAAGAATCTGATCGCGCTGGTGACCGAGCAGGAACGTTTGCTCAAACGCATGGGGCTGGAGTTGAAAAGCGGCGGGCGCGACACCATGATCCTGACTCGGGTGCCGGCCCTGCTGCGCCAGACCGATCTGGTGAGGCTGTTACCCGAATTGCTGCAAATTATCGAGGGCGGATCTGACAGTGATGCTGGCCAGCAGGCTGAAGTATTATGCCAATGGCTGGTAGATCAGGGGATAAGTCGCGAAAAAATATACGATTTTTCAACTGCCAGCCGTCTGCTGACGGAACTTGTGACCGATTTCAGTGACCAACTGGCAGACATTCGCATGGTGCGCCCGCTTTCGCTGGCGACCGTGCTGGAGGAGTTTGAACATGGCGAGTGACTTGCCGACCGCAATTTTTCTGATGGGGCCGACGGCCTCCGGCAAGACGGATCTCGCCATTGAACTGTGCCAGGCATTGCCTTGCGACATCATCAGCGTCGATTCGGCGCTGATCTATCGCGGCATGGATATCGGTACGGCCAAGCCGACCGCCGATGAACTGGCGCGGGCCCCGCACCGGCTGATCGACATTCTTGACCCGGCCTTGAGCTATTCGGCGGCCGACTTTTGCAAGGATGCCCTGCGGGAGATGAAAGAGATCGCCGACCGTGGCCGCATTCCGCTGCTGGTGGGCGGTACCATGCTCTATTTCAAGGCGCTGCTGGAGGGATTGTCCCCATTGCCCTCCGCCGATCCCGCCATTCGTGCCGGGATTGAGGAAGAGGCTGCCCGCCTCGGTTGGCAGGCGCTGCACGACGAGCTGGTGCGCATTGACCCGGTGGCCGGGGCGCGGATCCACCCCAATGACCCGCAGCGATTGAGTCGTGCACTGGAGGTCTATCGCATCAGCGGCAAGACCCTCACCGAGCTGACGCAGGTGCAGGGGGAGGGGTTACCCTATCGGGTGCTGCAGTTTGCCATCGCCCCGAGCGATCGCGCCGTGCTGCATCAGCGGATCGAACAGCGTTTTGACAAGATGCTGCAAGGTGGCTTTGAACAGGAGGTTCGTGCGCTGATGGCGCGCGGCGATCTGAACCCGGATCTCCCCTCCATTCGCTGTGTGGGTTATCGCCAAATGTGGGACTACCTGTGCGGTGAAGTGGGGTATGATGAGATGCGTTATCGTGGCATTGTTGCCACACGCCAATTGGCAAAACGACAGATGACCTGGTTGCGTGGCTGGCCCGACGTGACCTGGTTGGAATCTGGTGAGTCTGGCAATCTCGCCCGCGTGCTTGCTCGCGCTGGTGCGGCTTGACACTCCCTGTATAATCAGGTTGTTATATTGATATTCGGTGTTTAAAAACAACAAACTATAAGGAAAAGAAAAATGGCTAAGGGGCAATCTCTCCAAGACCCGTTTTTGAATGCGCTGCGCCGTGAGCGGATTCCTGTTTCTATCTATTTGGTGAACGGCATCAAACTGCAAGGTCAGATCGAGTCTTTTGACCAGTTTGTTATCCTGCTGAAAAACACCGTTAGCCAGATGGTTTACAAGCACGCCATCTCGACTGTTGTACCGGCCCGTGCCGTCAATCATCACCAGCCCACTCCGGGTGGCGCGGCTGATGAACAGGGTGATGCCGAGGCGTGATATCCCTGGGCGAGTCGACTCGCCAACTCAGATTCATCATGATTCCTGTTAAGGAGCAAGCGCTTGTTTGACCGTTATGAAGCTGGCGAACAGGCCGTTCTGGTGCATGTCAACTTCAGTGATGAGGGTGAGCGGGAGGATCTGGAAGAGCTCAAGATGTTGGTGAGCTCGGCCGGAGTCAATGCGCTGGGGGTCGTGACCACCAGTCGCAGTGCGCCCAGTGCCAAATTTTTTGTCGGCAGCGGCAAGGCTGAAGAGATCGCGTCCCAGGTTCAGATGCTGGCGGCGGACGTGGTGATCTTCAACCATGCCCTGACCCCCGCCCAGGAGCGCAACCTGGAGCGTCTGTTCCAGTGCCGGGTGGTGGATCGAACCGGCCTGATCCTCGATATCTTTGCCCAGCGCGCCCGTACCCACGAAGGTAAACTGCAGGTCGAACTGGCCCAGTTGCGCCATCTTTCCACTCGTCTGGTGCGAGGCTGGACCCACCTTGAGCGTCAAAAGGGCGGGATCGGTCTGCGTGGCCCGGGTGAAACCCAGCTTGAAACTGACCGACGTCTGCTGCGGGAACGCATCAAGGCGATTTTGCGTCGGCTCGACAAGGTGGCCAAGCAGCGGGAGCAGGGACGCCGCGCCCGTAACCGCAACGAAGTGCCGACGGTGTCACTGGTTGGTTATACCAACGCCGGAAAGTCCACTTTGTTCAACCAACTTACAGCTGCCAGCGTGTATGCTGCCGACCAATTGTTCGCAACTCTGGATCCCACCCTGCGTAAACTGGTGATCCGGGATGTGGGTGATGTGATTTTGGCGGATACAGTTGGATTTATTCGGCACTTGCCCCATGATCTGGTCGCGGCCTTCAAGGCGACCCTGCAGGAGACCCGTGAAGCGGATCTGCTGCTGCATGTGGTGGACTGTGCCGATGAGCAGATGCAGGAGAATATCGACTCCGTGCAGCAGGTGTTGGCCGAGATTGAAGCCGATGACAGGCCCCAGCTGATGATCTGCAACAAGATCGACAAGCTGGCGGATCGTCCGGCAGGTCTGGAGCGAGATGACGAGGGGCGCCCGTTGCGCGTCTGGCTGTCTGCCCAGACCGGTGAAGGTTGTGAGCATCTGTTTACGGCGCTGACCGAATTGCTGGCTGGCTCCATGGTGCATCACACCCTGCAGTTGCCTCCTTCTGCCGCGAGATTGCGCAGTGCGCTCTATCAGCTGAAAGGGATTGAGCAGGAAGGTTTTAGCGAGGAGGGTGATTTCGTGCTGGAAGTCCGCTTGCAAGTGGCCGACTGGAACCGCCTCGTGAAACAGGAAGGTGAGAGTTTACAACGCTTTATCAGGCATTGATTCGTCGAAGAAGATGAACCCTTAGGGGCTTCTCAACGTATGATGGCCCGGTAGAGATGATATCCATCCGCATGTATTAATGGAGACGCTGATGGCTTGGAATGAGCCTGGTAACAACGGCAAAGACCGTGACCCTTGGGGGAATAACGGCAAGAATCAGGGACCCCCTGATCTGGATGAAATGCTGCGCAAAGTGAGTCGCCGTTTCGGTGGCTTGTTTGGTGGCGGCAAATCTGGCGGCGATATAGGTCGCTTTGGTATCTCCATCGCGCTGGTTGTGGCTGTGGTGGTGTGGGTCGTCAGCGGCTTCTACACCATTCGCGAAGCGGAGCGTGGTGCCGTGCTGCGGTTTGGCAAGTTTTCCCATATTGTCGAGCCGGGCCTGCGCTGGAAACCGACCTTTATCGATCAAGTGATCCCGGTGGACGTCGAGTCCGTGCGCTCCCTGCCTGCTTCCGGTTTCATGCTGACTCAGGATGAGAACGTGGTACGGGTCGAGATGGACGTACAGTACCGTGTCGTCAATCCCGAGCAGTATCTGTTCAGCGTGACCAATGCCGACGAGAGTCTGGGCCAGGCTACCGATAGCGCCCTGCGCTACGTGGTGGGTCATACCCGGATGGATGACGTGCTGACTACCGGTCGTGAGAAGGTGCGTCAGGAGACCTGGCAGGTGATCGATGGCATCATCGAGCCCTACCAGATGGGTCTGCAGATCGTCGACGTCAACTTCCTGCCGGCGCGTCCGCCGGAAGAGGTGAAAGACGCCTTCGATGACGCCATCTCCGCTCAGGAAGATGAACAGCGCTTCATTCGTGAAGCGGAAGCCTACGCTCGTGAAGTGGAGCCGAAGGCGCGTGGTTCGGTCAAGCGTCTGGAGCAGGAAGCGGAAGCTTACAAATCCCAGATCGTGTTGAAAGCCCAGGGTGAAGTCGCTCGCTTCAACGAGTTGCTGCCCCAGTATCAGGCGGCCCCCGAGCTGACCCGTGAGCGTATCTATCTGGAAACGATGGAAGAGCTCTATCAGCAGGCCAACAAGGTGGTGGTCGACATGCCGGCTGGCAACAACAGCATGATCTACCTGCCGCTCGACAAGCTGTCCGGCAAGCCGAATGCAGCCCAGTCTGATCGTGCCACTGTCGCCCCGGTCGCAGAGCAGGCCCCCGTTTCCAACGAGGGTGCCAACTCTACGCCGACAACGCCGCTGCGTAGCGGTGACCGCTTCAGCTCAGGGAGAAACTGATAGATGAAAAAGCTAGCTATTGGTGCAATCGCTGTCGCGGCCATGGTCTGCTTCTCTTCTGTCTTTATCGTTGATGAAGGTCAGAAGGGGATTGTGGTGCAGTTTGGCAAGGTGAAGCGGGTTGACTCCGGTGAGCCGCGCCTCTATGAGCCGGGCTTGCACTTCAAGGTGCCGCTCATCGACCAGGTTCGCAAGATGGATGCCCGCATCCAGACCATTGACAGCCAGGCCGACCGTTTTGTCACCTCCGAGAAGAAAGATCTGATCATCGACTCCTACGTGAAGTGGAAGATCGAGGACTTCTCCAAGTACTACCTGGCAACCGGTGGTGGCAACAAGCTGCAGGCTGAAGATCTGCTCAAGCGCAAGATCAACAACGGTCTGCGTTCCGAGATCGGTAACCGCACCATCAAGGATATCGTCTCCGGTGAGCGTAGTACCGTGATGGAAGATGCCCTGAAGAAGATGGCGCGCTCCTCCGAGCTCGGTATCAAGGTGGTGGATGTGCGGATCAAGCAGATCAACCTGCCGGTGGAAGTCTCCAACTCCATCTACCAGCGGATGCGCGCTGAGCGTACCGCAGTCGCCCGTGAGCACCGCTCTCAGGGTCGCGAGAAGGCTGAAATCCTGCGTGCCGATATCGACCGCAAGGTGACCGTCATGATCGCCGACGCCGAGAGTAACGCTCGCCAGCTGCGCGGTGAAGGGGATGCGGAAGCCGCCAAGATCTATGCCGACAGCTACAAGAAAGACCCCGAGTTTTTCAGCTTCGTGCGTAGCATGGAGGCCTATCGCAAGAGCTTCGCCGGTGGCAACGACCTGATGGTGTTGAAGCCGGACAGCGAGTTCTTCCGTTACCTTAAGTCTCCTCACGGCACCAAGCAGTAATCGCCACGAGGTCACATTCAAAGGGTCTGCATTGTCAGACCCTTTTGTTTTTGGCGCCAACGCTAGCCATCGACCCGGGTGGCTGGTTGCATTGAAGGAGGTCGGATGCTGACATCCATGCTGATGGGGTTGGGATTGCTGTTGTTGTTCGAGGGGCTCGGCCCGCTGTTGATGCCCAGGGCATGGCAGCAGATGTTGCGGCTGCTGAGCGATCAGCCAGCGGAGCAGTTGCGCCGTATCGGCGGCTCGCTAGTGGTGGCGGGTAGCGTGATCCTCTGGATGCTGAGTCGCTGAGTCTGGCGCAATGCACAGTCCAGCAGATAGCAGACAATAAAAAAGAGGCCGAAGGCCTCTTTTTTCATGCATGTCGTTTACTCAGGCACTGCGCTGCACGGCCATGTGGGCCAGTGTTTCCAGTGCGTGCTTGTGCGGGGAGTCAGGCAGGATGGCGAGAGCGGCAATGGCCTTGTCGGCCTCTTCCCGGGCCCGCATGCGGGAGTACTCCAGCGCGCCGGTACGGTCGAGAATCCCAAGGATCTGCTCAAGATGCTCCATACCGTTGCGGTGCTCGATAGCATCGCGCACCAGTTGACGCTCTTCCGGTGTGCCCACTTCCATGGCGCGCAGCAGCGGCAGGGTCGGTTTGCCTTCGGCCAGATCGTCACCGACGTTCTTGCCCATCTCTTCACTCTGGGAGCAATAGTCCATCACGTCATCGATGATCTGGAACGCGGTGCCCAGATACTTGCCGTAATCGGTCATGGCCTGCTCGACGGGCTCGGGCTGATGGGTCAGTACGGCGGCGAGCCGAGTGGCGGCCTCGAACAGCTTGGCGGTCTTGCAGTAGATGACCGTCATGTAGCTCTCTTCGGTGGTGTCCGGATCGTTGCAGTTCATCAGCTGCAACACTTCCCCTTCGGCGATGGTGTTGGTGGCGTCCGAGAGGATCTCCATGACCCGCAGGTTGGAGAGTTCGGCCATCATCTGGAAGGAGCGGCTATAGAGGTAGTCACCGACCAGCACGCTGGCGGCATTGCCAAACATGGCGTTGGCGGTCTCCCGGCCGCGGCGCAGGTCAGATTCGTCGACCACGTCGTCATGCAGCAGGGTAGAGGTGTGAATGAATTCGATGATGGCGGCCAGTTTCAGGTGATCCTCACCCTCATAGCCCAGCGCACGCGCAGCCATCACGGTCAGCATGGGGCGCATCCGTTTCCCGCCGGCGCTGACAATGTAGAAACCCAGCTGATTGATCAGACTAACGTCGGACTGGAGTCGGGCCAGGATCAGTTCATTGACCGCCGTCATGTCGGCGGCACAGAGCGCACGGATAGTCTGTTGGTCCATAAGTCTCGTAACGTGACAGCAGCAATAACTGCGATTTTAGTAATGGCAGGGATTCTACACGATTTCACAATGGGTTACAGTTAGGCGTTTATCCACGGCGGCAGATATGCGCACAAAATAAACTTTTTGCTAAATTGGCCTTGCCTGAGCAGATCGATTTGCGTAGAATGCCCGCCCATTGTTATAGGTTTTTGCGCATGTCTAGCCTTGAGCAAAAGACATGCCTTTACGGAGTTAATCAAATGTACGCGGTATTCCAAAGCGGCGGAAAACAACACCGTGTGGCCGAAGGTCAAATCGTTCGTCTGGAAAAGCTGAACGTTGAGACTGGCGCTACTATCGACTTCAACGAAGTTCTGATGGTTGCTGCAGGCGACACTTTTAAAGTAGGTGCTCCTTTCGTTGAAGGTGGCAAGGTTGTAGCTGAAGTTGTGGCTCACGGCCGTGGCGAGAAAGTGACTATCGTCAAGTTCCGTCGTCGTAAGCACCATCGTAAGCAAGCGGGCCACCGTCAGTGGTTCACTGAAGTCAAAATCACTGGCATCAGCGCTTAATTAGAGGAGTCCGATAAATGGCACACAAAAAAGCTGGCGGTTCATCCCGCAACGGTCGCGATTCTGAAGCTAAACGCCTGGGCGTTAAGCGTTTCGGCGGCGAAACAGTTCTGGCTGGTAGCATCATCGTTCGTCAACGTGGCACCAAGTTCCACGCTGGCACCAACGTTGGTCTGGGCAAGGATCACACCCTGTTCGCAACCGCGACTGGTAAAATCCTGTTCGAAGTTAAAGGTCCGCTGAATCGTAAGTACGTTAGCATCGTTGCTGAGTAATTACGGACCGCAAGGATCCGAAGCCCCGCCAACAGGCGGGGCTTTTGTTTTTCTGAATAACTGACGAAAAAACGGAACGCAGATGACCCGGGCTCCGACAGGGGCGTGGATTGCCAAGATGCGTATCGCCCGCAGGGGTCTGTACCACTATAATTGCGTATCGGTTTTTCGAATTAAGGTGACGGTTACCTATGAAGTTTGTTGATGAAGTCCAGATTCGAGTCGATGCCGGTGACGGTGGTAACGGTTGTGTCAGTTTTCGCCGGGAGTTGTATGTTCCCAACGGTGGTCCGGATGGCGGTGACGGTGGCGATGGCGGTGATGTCTATCTGCTGGCCGACGAAAACCTCAACACCCTGATCGATTACCGTTTTGAGCGTTTCCATGCCGCCGAGCGTGGCGAGAATGGTCGCAGTGCCAACTGTACCGGCCATCGTGGCAAGGACAAGATCCTGCGTGTGCCTGTCGGTACTCGCGCCAGCGACGAGGATACCGGTGAGCGACTGGGCGACTTGACCACTCATGGTCAGAAGCTGATGGTTGCCAAGGGTGGTTTCCATGGTCTGGGCAACACCCGCTTCAAGAGCTCTGTCAATCGGGCTCCGCGCCAGAAGAGTAACGGTACCCCGGGTGAAGTGCGGACCCTGAAGCTGGAGCTGCTGCTGCTGGCTGACGTCGGTATGCTGGGTCTGCCCAACGCCGGTAAATCGACCTTTATCCGTGCCGTTTCCGCCGCGCGTCCGAAAGTGGCCGACTACCCCTTCACCACCCTGGTGCCGAACCTGGGTGTGGTGCGTGGCGAGAACTCCCGCTCCTTCGTGATCGCGGATATTCCGGGTCTGATCGAGGGGGCCGCCGAAGGTGCCGGTCTGGGGATTCGCTTCCTGAAGCACCTCGAGCGTTGCCGCGTGCTGCTCCATCTGGTGGATATCTGCCCCATCGATGGCTCCGATCCTGCTGAAAATGCCGTGACCATTGTCCGGGAGCTGGAAAAATACAGCCCCGAGCTGGCAGGCAAGCCGCGCTGGCTGGTGTTCAACAAGATGGATCTGATCCTGGAAGAGGAAGCCCAGGAAGTGATGGACCGCGTCAAGGCGGCACTGGCATACGAAGGTCCGGTCTACCAGATCTCGGCCATCAGCAAGGAAGGTACCAAGAAGGTCTGCTATGACATTCTGGATCTGCTGGACACCATGCCCCGTCAACTGGAGCAGGATGCCAAAGAGGCGATCGAGAAGGTCGAGTTCAAGTGGGACGACTACCACAAGAACCAGCTGGCTCAGGCTGAAGCCGAAGCGCTGGCAGCTTCCGTGGCCTTCGATGAAGGGTTGGATGATGACGATTGGGATGACGACGAAGATGACGGTGTTGAAGTCATCTACGTGCGCGACTGATCCTCGTCACTCTCATTGAAAACCGGAGCCTGAACAGGCTCCGGTTTTTTTATATCTATCGAGTCACCGCTCATTAGGTATATTTGTTATGTCACTTATTGTCTGCCATTGATAACCGATTATACTGCCCACCTAAATTAACAATAACGAAACAATCATCTGGCGATGTCGATTGAATCGATATGCGTTGCTGTATCCGGTTGTTTTGATGGAAGGTTTACCTGCAGAAATATTTATGCGCAGATTTCTGCCTTAAAGGCTTGTTTGTGCATTTTTTTAGAGTATTCTTGCGCCCGTTTTTGCCGGTTAATGCATGAATACGCAGGTTGGCCGGGCTAGGGAAAAGTAACATTAGGGCAGTCATATCATGTTGGAAAAGAGTCTCGAAGCACCTGCGGTCAATACCCGCCGTAACTTGTTGATGTTTCTGGTTCCGTCACTCATCGGGATCCTGCTGTTCATGACGCCGGTCGTCTATGACGGTAACGTCACCATTCCGGTGGCCGTGCTGGCCAAGCTGGTGCAGCGGGTGTTTGCCGATTATCTGGTCGCCATGGTCAGCGCAGTGATCACCACCACCATGCTGATGACGCTGATCGCCTGGTTGTTCAAACCGGCGATTCTGGTGCGCCGTCCTTTCCTCAACAGCCTGTTCAATGTCTCCCCTTTCTGGGCCTGCGTGCGGGTCTTGGGCGGTATCTTCGTGCTGCTGACCTTCTTCCAGGCGGGGCCAGAGGTGCTTTACTCGGGCGCAACCGGTGGACTGGTGCTCAACGATCTGTTGCCGGTGCTGTTCTCGGTCTTCATTTTCGCCGGTCTGCTGCTGCCGTTGCTGCTCGATTTCGGGCTGCTGGAATTTGTCGGCACCATGATGACCCGCATCATGCGTCCGGTGTTCCGCTTGCCGGGTCGCTCTGCGGTGGACTGCTTTGCCTCCTGGCTCGGCGATGGCAGCGTCGGCATCCTGCTGACCAGCAAGCAGTATGAAGGCAAGTTCTACACCCAGCGTGAAGCTGCGGTGATTGGCACCACCTTCTCCGCCGTCTCCATCACCTTCTGTCTGGTGGTGATTTCCCAGGTGAAGCTGGAGCACATGTTTGTTCCCTTCTACCTGACCGTCTGTCTGGCGGGTGTGGTTGCTGCCATCGTGGTGCCGCGTCTGCCACCGCTCTGCTGGAAGAAGGACATCTATGCCGACGGCACTCCCCTGTGCCGCAAGCAGGAGGCGGTGCCGCACCAGCACAGCGTGATGAGCTATGGTTTCGAGCGGGCGCTGACCAAGGCTGACAGCATGACCGACCTGGGCGCCGTCGCGCGGGAAGGGGTGAAGAATGCGCTGGATATGGTGTTTGGCGTGTTGCCGGTGGTGATGGCGATCGGCACCTGTGCCCTGATGCTGGCCGAACACACTCCGATCTTCAACTGGCTTGGTGCCCCGTTCGTCCCCTTGCTGGAGCTGCTGCAACTGCCGGAGGCGGAAGCGGCCTCCAAGACCATCATGGTCGGTTTTGCCGACATGTTCATTCCGGCGGTACTGGCCTCGACCATCGAAAGCGAGATGACCCGCTTCGTGATTGCCGCCATGTCAGTGACCCAGCTGATCTATATGTCGGAAGTGGGTGCCCTGCTGCTGGGCAGCAAGATCCCGGTCAAGCTGTGGGAGCTGTTCGTTATCTTCCTGCTGCGCACCTTGGTCACCTTGCCGGTTATCGCCGCGGTGGCACACCTGCTGTTCTGATCACCTCGTCGTGGTGAAAAAGGCCATCCCGCTTGCGGGGTGGCCTTTTTGCATCCGGCGCATTGAGTCACCCGTCAGGCCATCAAGGGCAATTGTGTTCCGTTCGAACATCTCATGATAGAGTGCCCGTTCTGTTAGCAAATTGTGATGCAATGGAGTGTATTTATGTCTGCCATCCCCTATTCCGTACTCGATCTGGTGCCTGTTGCCGAAGGTTCTGTGCCTGCCGAGTCGTTTCGCCGTTCGCGGGATCTTGCCCGCCATGCCGAGGGCTGGGGTTACCAGCGCTACTGGCTGGCCGAGCATCACAACATGCCGGGCATTGCCAGTGCCGCCACCTCGGTGCTGATCGGTCATCTGGCCGAGGCCACCACCACTTTGCGGATCGGAGCGGGCGGCATCATGTTGCCGAACCACTCGCCGCTGGTCATTGCCGAGCAGTTTGGCACGCTGGCCTCTCTCTATCCCGATCGCATCGATCTGGGCCTTGGCCGGGCGCCCGGGACCGATCAGCGCACCATGCGGGCGCTGGGGCGTATGCGCAGTGGCGAGGTGGACGATTTCCCGGCCGATGTGCGCGAGCTGATGAGCTACTTTGGCGACGAGATCGGCGCCGTGCAGGCAGTGCCAGGTCAGGGGCTGCATCTGCCAGTCTGGCTGCTGGGTTCCAGCCTCTATAGCGCACAACTGGCGGCGGCAATGGGCTTGCCGTTCGGTTTTGCCTCCCATTTCGCCCCCGCCATGTTGCTGCAAGCGCTGGAGATCTACCGCAGCCAGTATCGTCCCTCTGCTCGCTGGCCCAAGCCCCATGCGGTGGTCTGCATCAATATGATCGCCGCTGACACTGAGCGGGAGGCCCGCTTCCAGTTCACTACCGTGCAGCAGCAGTTCTTGCGCCTCCATCGCGGCGATGCGGGCAAGCTGCCTGCGCCAGTCGTCCAGCTTGGCGACGAGTGGGCACCCCGTGAGCTGATGGCGATGGAGCAGACGCTTGCCCGCTCTCTGGTGGGCGACCCGGAACAGGTTCGTCACGGTCTCAAGGCGCTGCTGGCGGAAACCCGTGCCGATGAGCTGATGTTCAATGGCCCCATCGTCGACCATCAGGCCCGGCTGCGCTCCTTCGAGATCGCCGCCGAGCTGATGCAGGGTCTTTAATCCATGGTTTGAGCCTCGGTAAACGCTATCTTGAATAGATAGCGTTTGTCGGGTTGCTGTCGGGTGACCGGCACCTGTCTGCAGTGTTCACAGGCGGTGCTTGAAAACGGCAGAGATGATGATGTTAATCTGTTGATTTAAAAGGAAAGTCAGGTTTATGTCAGGCATCTGTCGTGTCGTTTGTCACATCTGAGCCCGTATGCTGGCCCTGTCAATTACCACAAGGAGTTCGAGATGATCGTCAGGAAGTTGAGATTGCAACGGGGTTGGTCCCAGGATCAGTTGGCGACGATGACTGGTTTGAGTGTTCGCACTATCCAGCGGATCGAGCAGGGGCAGCAACCCGGACTGGAATCTCTCAAGGCCCTGGCCTCCGTCTTTGAACTCGATGTGGCTCAACTGGATGGGTCAGAGCAACAGGAGCGCGAGATGAGAGGAAGTGACACTATGGGTCAGGATGCGGTGCAGGTATCGGCCGAGGAGCGGGCTGCCATGCGCTATGTGGAGGCGCTCAAGGGCTTCTATCACCATGTCGCCAGCTATGTGGTGGTGATCTGCGGGCTGTTTGTCATCAACTACCTGAGCAATCCGGAGTACATCTGGGCCTGGTGGCCAGCACTGGGGTGGGGATTGGGGCTCGCCTCCCATGCCATTCGGGTATTTCAGCCCTTCAAGCTGTTTGGCCCGGAGTGGGAGCGGCGCCAGATCGAGAAGCGGCTGGGGCGCAAGTTGTAACGTCATCCACCGGAAAACAGAGAACATAAAACAGCAAGCCCGGCAGGTTGCCGGGCTTTGTTATTGATGCGGGTCTTGGCAATCCGTGCGGTTGCGACCGCCTGATTGCTGCGTAGCCTCTAGCTGGCGTGAACCGGGCAGGGGGTGGCGATCAGGGCATCATCTTCGTAGCGCCACAAGGTGAGGCTGTTGCCCCAGACGCAGCCGGTATCGAGTGCCTTGATATCGTTCTTGCCGGTGTTGCCCATCAGGGCGGCCCAGTGACCGAACACCAGAATGGGGTCGTCCACGTGATGCTCCCGCTGTTCGAACCAGGGGCGCAGCCCCGGAGTCGACTCCTTGGGCCCCTTCTTGCATTTGAAGTCGAGACGACCATCGAAATAGCAGAAGCGCATCCGGGTGAAGGTGTTGATGATGTAGCGGTAGCGGTCGATCCCGACCAGATCATCTTTCCAACCATCGGGCAGGTCGCCATACATGTTGTGCAGCAGCCAGTGGTACTGATCGCCGCGCAGCAGGCTCTCTACCTCGCGGGCGCAGTTGCGGGCGGTGCGGGCATCCCACGCGGGGGAGATACCGGCATGCACCATCATGATGGGCAGATCAGGATGTTCGGCCAGCAGCGGGCGGTGGCGTAGCCACTCCAGCAGTTCATCCCGATCAGGGGCATCCATCAGGCTCTGCAGCTTGTCTTTCTTCTTGAGCGGCGCGACGCCATTGGCGACCGCCAGCAGGTGCAGGTCGTGGTTGCCGAGCACGGTGACGGCGCGGTTGCCCAACCCTTTGACGAAACGCAGGGTATTGAGGGAGTCCGGGCCGCGGGCGACCAGGTCGCCGCAGAGCCAGAGTACGTCTTTGTCGGGATCGAACGCGGCAAGATCCAGCAGACGGCGCAAGTCGTCGTAACAGCCCTGGATGTCACCGACAAAACAGTTCGCCATGAAACCTCAGTTGATAATATTGGGGATGGCCAGCGTGAAGGGGGCGATAGGCGCCTCGAACTGCTGACCAGAGCCATCTTGCAGGGTATAGCTCCCTTCCATCACCCCGAGCGGGGTCGCCAGCGGCACGCCGCTCTGGTAGCGGTAGGTATCACCTTCGGCAATGACGGGTTGCTCCCCGACCACGCCCGGGCCTGCCACTTCCAGCATCTTGCCATTGGCATCGGTGATGAGCCAGCACCGGTGCAGCAGTTGCACCGGGCCGGGCCCCAGATTCTCAATCTCGATCAGATAGTGAAACTGGTAAGGGTCTTGGGAGCCCGCCACATACACGGGGTATGGGCGGATCTCGATGTGCGGGTGAGCCACAGGATCAGGCCTGTTGCTGATCCGCCAGCCAGTTGGCGATGATGACGAACTGCTCGAGGGAGAGGTTCTCCGGGCGCAGGTTGCCATCGATACCAAGCTCGGTCAGCTGGGCGTCGGTGATGAAGTTGGAGAAGCTGTTGCGGATGGTCTTGCGACGCTGGCCAAAGCCCTCGGTACAGACGCGACTCAGGCAGCGCATGTCTTTCGCGACCAGAGTCGGGTTCTTGTGGGGGATCAGGCGAACCACGGCAGAGTCCACTTTCGGCGCCGGTTTGAAGGCGCCCGGGCCCACTTCCAGCACAGGCACAACCTGGCAGTAGTACTGCACCATGACGCTCAGACGACCATAGGCCTTGCTGCCCGGGCCGGCACACATCCGCAATACCACCTCTTTTTGCAGCATGAAGTGCATGTCTTCAACCCGGTCGGCAAATTCGCACAGGTGGAAGATGAGCGGGGTGGAGATGTTGTAGGGCAGGTTGCCGAAGATACGCAACGGCGGCTTGCCTTCACCCATCAGGGTGCCGAAGTCAAAACGCATGGCATCTGCTTCGATGACGGTCAGTTTGTCCTTGAGGGTCGGGTGCTCGCGCAGGCGAGCGGCCAAGTCCCGGTCAAGTTCGACCACGGTCATTTTGTCCATCTGGGAGGCGACCGGCTCGGTCAGCGCGGCCAGACCCGGACCGATCTCCACCAGATTCTGACCCGGCTGCGGGTTGATGGCGGCGACGATCTGGTCGATCACATAGCGGTCGTGCAAGAAGTTCTGACCGAAACGCTTACGGGCCGTGTGACCCATGTGCACCTTATTGCTCTGCACCTTACTGCTCATATCTTTTTTTCTCTACCATCTTGATGGCGTGGTTAATCGCGGTGATCAGGCTGCCCGAATCCGCCAGGCCCTTGCCTGCCAGATCCAGCGCGGTGCCGTGATCCACCGAAGTGCGGATGAAGGGAAGCCCCAGGGTGATATTGACCGAACTGCCGAAGCCCTTGTATTTGAGCACAGGCAGCCCCTGGTCGTGGTACATGGCGAGTACCGCATCCGCATCCTTGAGGTATTTATCCTGGAACAGGGTGTCGGCCGGCAGGGGGCCGACCAGATCGATCCCCTCCTGGCGCAGCGTGGCCAGAGCGGGTTCGATCACGTCAATCTCTTCACGTCCGAGATGGCCACCTTCCCCGGCATGGGGGTTGAGGCCGCAGACGTAAATACGGGGTTTGGCGATGCCAAACTTGGTGGCGAGATCCTCGTTGAGGATCCTGATCACCTTGCCGAGGCGATCCTCGGTGATGGCCATTGCCACATAGGCCAGCGGAATATGGGTGGTCGCCAGCGCGACCCGCAGCCCCTCGGTTGCCAGCATCATCACCACATCGGCGGTGCCCGACTGCTGGGCAAAGAACTCGGTGTGGCCGCTGAACGAGACCCCGGCCTGATTGATGATCCCCTTGTGCACCGGTCCGGTCACCACGGCGGCAAATTCGCCGCTCATATTGCCATCGCAGGCGCGTTGCAGGGTTGCCAACACATAGGCGCCATTGCCTTCGTTCAGCTCGCCTGGCACCACGGGGGCGCCGAGGGTGATCGGACAGACGGTCAGGGTGCCCGCCCGCTGCGGATGGGCAGGGGCGGCGGTATCGTAGGGCTCAAGCTCGATGCTGAGCCCCAGCAGGGCGGCCCGCTCGCGCAGCAGCGCCGGATCGGCAATCACCACCAGCTGGTGGGGCCAATCCTGCTGGGCAATCTGCAGCACCAGATCCGGGCCGATCCCGGCCGGTTCGCCCGGGGTAACGGCAAGGCGACGGCAGCTCATCAGCTACCAGCGCCTTCGATCTGGATGTAGGCCTCGTCACGCAGCTCATCCAGCCACGCCTGGGACTCTTCGACGAAGCGGCGGTTGTAGATCAGCTGGTAGGCGCGCTGCTCCTGAGCCTTGTCGGTGGCATCCTGGCTGCGGCGATCTTCCACCTGCACGATGTGCCAGCCGTGGCTGGTACGGAACGGGGCACTGATCTGGCCCGGTTGCAGACGGTTGACCATGTCGCGGAACTCCGGCACATAGACGTTGGGATCAGACCAGCCCAGTTCGCCACCTTGCACCGCAGAGCCCGGATCTTCGGAGTACTTCTCCGCCATGCTGGCGAAGTTGGCCTTGCCGCTCTTGATGTCGTGCAGAATGCCGTCCAGCATCCCCTTGGCCTTCTCTTCGCTCAGGATGATAGAGGGTTTGATCAGGATATGGCGGGCCTTCACCTCGGTCTGCATCACTTGCTGCTGACCCTTGGTGTCGAACACCTTGACGATGTGCAGACCGGCGCCGGAGCGCAGCGGGCCGACGATGTCGCCCTTCTTGGCACCCTGCACCGCTTCCGCCATCAGGGTCGGCATCTCTTGCGGGCTCATCCAGCCCCAGTCGCCCCCTTCCAGCGCCTTAGGACCGTTACTCTCGGCAATGGCCAGTTTGCGGAAGTCGGCACCTTGCTTGAGGGCGGCCAGAATGCGCTCGATCTTGCTCTTGGCGGCATCCAGCTGGGCGGCAGTGGGGTTGTCCGGCAGGGCAATCTGGATATGGCCGACGTGGTATTCGTTCTGCTGTTGACCCTGTTTCTTCAGGATCTCCACCACCTGCTTCACCTCCTGCTCGGAGATGTTGATACGGCGGCGCACCTGGTTGCGGCGCACCTCGTTCATCAGGATCTCGCGGCGAACCTCTTCCCGATACTGGGCATAGGTCATCCCTTCACGGGCGAGCTGGGCACGCAACTGATCCAGGGTCATCTTGTTGTCGGCGGCGATGCCCTGAATAGCCTGTTCCAGCTGGGTATCGCTGATCTTCAGCCCCTGGCGATCCGCCAGTTGCAGTTGCAGGCTCTCCTGGATCAGACGATCCAGCGCCTGTTTGCGCAGGGTGGCGTCGTCAGGCAGGGACTGGCCGCTCTCCTGGGCGGAGAGTTTTACCTTGTTGACCAGTGCGTCCTGTTGACTGGACAGCACTACGTCCTTGTTGACCACGGCCAGCACCTTGTCCATCAGCTCGGGTGCAGCCAGTGCGGCTTGGCTCATGGCGCCGAACATTCCCGCGGTCAGCAGGGCAATCAGGGTCTTTTTCATATCCATCTCTCAAGGCTGGGCCAGCATCATTGCTGGCCTTTCAGATTAAACGGGCGAACATAGGGCAACAGCTCGGTATCCAGCGTGACACTGCGGCCACCGGTACCCACGCTGCCAAGTCCCTTCATTTCAAACTGCAGACCAATGACTTTTTCCGAAGTGGGGGTCAGGGTGACGTTGTCCGGCTGGTTGTGCCACTCCAGGCTCATGTTGATACTCCAGCAGCAGGAGTCGTATTTGACACCGATCTTGCGGTCAATGTTCACATCCTGCTTGATATCACGGTAGTAACCACCATACATCTGCCACTGATCGGCGATCGGCGCCATCACTACCAAACCCGCCTGGCTCAGATCTTCCGCCAGCGCCATATTGGTCGGATTACGGTAGTCCAGGTTGCCATCCTTGATGTAGCGGTAGTTGACCTGGGTGGTCAGCTTGCCGGTCCGGTACTCCACCGCACCGTTGCCTGCGGTAAATTCACCTTCCGAGGTGTCGTACTGGGTGCCCGCATGGGCGAACCACTCATCGGTGATGCGGGCATCCCCCTCAAACGACAGCAGCGAGCGGGCGTTGGTGCTTTCCGGATCGGACGGGTAGAGGCGCACCTTGGGTGGCGTCATCTCGAAGGCCTGGGCCACCGCCAGACGCAACCGCTCATCACCCGCATTGTCATAGACCCGGCTGGTCAGGCCAACGGTGATCCGGTTGGCATCACTGATGCGGTCGAGACCGGCAAAGCGGCGATCGCTGAACAGGCTGTAGTAGTCCTGACGGGTGGTGGTGGAGTCGTAGATCCCGATCTCGTCCTGATTTTTGTAAGGGATATAGAGGTACTGGAACTCGGGTTCCAGGGTCTGGGTACCCTTGCCATCATACCAGTCGAGCGGCCGATCGAAGTTGACGCCCCCCTTGAGGCGGAAGGATGGCAGGGTGCGGGTAATGGTGCCGTCTTTCAGGGTCAGCTGTTTGCTGTCTGCATCGGTGAAGCGGCTGCGGTCCGTATAGACCAGATCTTTGGGCACCTCCTGGTTGTAGGAGGTAAACATCAGTTTGTACTGGCTGGTCAGGTAGTAACCCGGCGCATCCACCAAGGGGACGGTCAGGGTCGGTGCCAGATGCAGACGGGTGGCGGTGTAGCGTTCACCGGCCTGCTGGGTAGTGGCACTGCCGCTGTCATAGCCAAACTTGGTCAGCTCGCTGTTCCAGGCCAGATCGAACCACTTGCCCTGCTGGAAGTAGTTGTGGTCGATGCGCGGCAGCATCTCGTGGGGCAGCAGCGCATACGGACTCAGGATCTGGTAGCGGCGCACCTCGGAGGTAAGGTTCCAGTTGTGCTGGTAGTAACCGGCGGTAAAAGATTGCTGCAACTGGCTGTCGACCTGGGTGCCTACTTGCGGGCTGAAGTCGTTGAAGTAGTTGTAGTCCTTATCCCGCACCTGGGTGTAGTCGATGCCAAAGCGCAGTGAACCATCCATCAGGGTTGAGCCGTGACGGACATTCATCAAATAGCGATGGCCATCGGAGAGGTACGGAGTGCCGGTCGCAGGGTTGGTGAAACTAGAGTTGCCCGCGGCATACTGCTTGTCATCCGCCAGATTTTCAAAATAGAGGGTGCCGGTGTGGGCGGGGTCCGGCATGTAGCGGAACTCCACCTGCTCCATCAGGCCGCGCTTGTCCATAAAACGGGAGGTGATGGTGGCATCGTAGTTGGGAGCAATGTTCCAGTAGAAGGGCTGGGTGATATCCATGCCGTTGCTGGAGCTTTGCTTGTAACCCGGGTAGAGCAGACCTGTCTTCCGCTCATCCTTGATGGGGAAGTTGATATAGGGGAAGTAGAACACCGGATAGTCATAGAGCCAGAGGCTGGCGTTCCAGGCTTCGCCGAACACCTCTTTCTGGTCGATGTCGATGCTGCCCGCCTTGAGGGTCCACACTTCCTGACCGGGGGGGCAGGTGGTGTACTGGGCCCCCTCCATGGTGATGTTCTGGTTGTTGTTGGTCATCACCACGCGTTTGGCAAAGCCGCGTACCGGTGAGCCATGCACCTGATATTTGCCCTCTTCCAGTTCGGAGTTCTTGGTATCCAGGTTGGATTTGAGGGTCTTGTCGCTGGTGACGGTCACCTGACCGTCGTTGTAATAGATGTTGCCGATGGCGATGACATCCCGGCTCTTCTGGTCGAGCTGGGCGTAGTCGGAGTCAAACTTGCGAACACCCTGACGAACCTTGACGTCGCCTTCATAGACGGCGGTGCCGCCCTGTTTGGCCTCGAGACGGTCGGCATCAACCTCGACCGGCTGTGCGTTGGCCTCCTGATCCGATACAGGCTTCTCTATCTTGGGAACATAGTCATAGCAGAGACTATCGAGAATGCCGGTGGCTGGCGGCGTTTCGAACGGGGCTGCCTGCACCACCATTGGGGCGAGTGCGGGGGCCAGGCTGATAGTCAGGGCGATGGGATAGCGGTACCCCAGTGTCCATTTGGTCATGTGAAAGACTCGTGCAATCCGTGATAGATACGGTTGATCCAAGGCATGCATTTTACGACAGGTTTCATCGAGTTGACATTGCATGTCATTGCTTTATGTTAGCCGGCAATGATAAAGCATTATTGCGGCCAGGGCTAACAGCCAAGTGCTGCTTTCCACCTTGGTCTTCTACTTATGCACGATCGCGATTCCCTGCTATTGCAGTGGGCACGCCGTATTTCCGGCGATGCCACTCTCACGCTTACCCTCATTTCCGGTGATGCCAGTTTCCGCCGCTACTCTCGTGGTGGTGGTCTGGTGTGGGTGGATGCCAATCCGAAAACCGAAAAAAATCATGAATTTGTTCGTAACGCTGCCGCCTTGCAGGCGCGTCAGTTGCTGGCGCCAGAGGTCAAGGCGGTGGACTACGAACAGGGCTTGCTGGCGGTCACTGACCTGGGCGATACCCAGCTGATCAGCTGCCTGAATGAACAAAACGTATTGGCCTGGTATGGCAAAGCCATTGATCTGCTGCCCCGACTGGGGGCGGTCGAACTGGCGCTTGAGCCCTTCGATACGGCTTTTATGGCACGGGAGAACAGCATTTTCCCCGAGTGGCTGCTTGGCCATCATCTGCAACTGACCCTGAGCCATGAAGAGCAGCAGTTGCTGGACGAGACCTTTGCCTGCCTCACCGCCTGCAATCTGGCCCAGCCGCAAGGGGTGATGCATAGGGATTTCCACAGTCGCAACCTGATGGTGTGTGGCGGTGATACCCCCGAGAGCAGCCGGCTGGCCATCATCGATTTTCAGGACATGGTCATCGGGCCCCTGAGCTATGACCTGGTCTCCCTGCTCAAAGATTGTTACGTGCGCTGGCCGGATGAGGTGATCGATGAAGGGATGCGCCACGGTTTTGCCACCCTGCAACAGGCGGGGCTGCTTGGCGAGCTCGATTATGCCAGTTTCCGTCGTGGTGCCGACCTGACCGGCATGCAGCGCCACCTCAAGGCGGCCGGGATCTTCACCCGGCTCTATCATCGCGACGGCAAGTCCGGTTATCTGAAGGATATTCCCCGCACTCTCGGCTACGTAGTGGATGCCTGTCGCACTCACGGTAGCGCCTATCCGGTACTGGCCCGTTTTGGTCAGTGGCTGGAGCAGGTGGTGTTGCCCGGGATAGCCAACGCTGGAGTGAAACCATGAAGGCGATGATCCTGGCCGCTGGCCGTGGCGAGCGGATGCGCCCGCTGACCGACCTGCTGCCCAAGCCGCTGCTGGCGGTGGGGGGCAAACCGCTCATCGTCCACCATATCGAAAAGTTGAAGTCAGCTGGCGTGACCGAGCTGGTGATCAACCACGCCTGGCTCGGCCACAAGCTGGTCGAAGTGCTCGGTGATGGCAGTTCGCTTGGGGTGACCATCCACTGGTCAGCCGAGGAGAGTGCGCTGGAGACCGCGGGCGGCATAGTGCAGGCGCTGCCACTGCTGGGCGCAGACCCTTTTCTGGTGATCAACGGCGATACCTGGCTCGATCTCGATTATCACACACTGGTCAGCCAGCCCCTTGGCGATGATCTGGCCCACCTCTGGCTGGTGCCCAATCCGCCCCAGCATCCGAGCGGGGACTTTGCCCTGCAAGGAGGGCGAGTCATAGATACGCCAGCGTTTACCTTTAGCGGGGTCGGACTATATGATCCGGCTGCCTTTGCCGGTCTCGCGGGCGGCGCCCGTAAGCTGGCGCCGCTGCTGCGTGACTGGATGGCGCAAGGGCGGGTGGGCGGCAGCCTGCTCGCTGGCGAGTGGCGCGATATCGGCACGGTCGATCGACTGCGCGAGCTGGATGACCAGCTCCAGGCCCGCACTCATTAACTTCAAGAGGTCTTGAACCATGCGTATTTGGGGTAAGGTGCTGGGCGCCTTCTTCGGTTTTCTGCTCGGCAATATCATCGGCGCCCTGATTGGCCTGTGGATTGGCCACCGTTTCGACCGTGGCATGGGGCTGCAGGGGGCGTTTCGTCGCGGCCCGAGTCAGGCGCAGCAAGCCATCTTCTTCCACGCCACCTTCTCGGTGATGGGTCACATCGCCAAGTCCAGTGGTCAGGTGACCGAGCAGGAGATCCGGGTTGCCTCCAACCTGATGGATCGGATGCGGCTGGTGGGCGAACAGCGTGCCCGGGCGCAGGAGTCGTTCCGTCTCGGTAAAGAGGCCGACTTCCCGTTGCGCGAGACCCTGGCCGAGTTTCGCCGTGCCAGTCTGGGGCAGCGCGACATTCTGCGCTTCTTCCTCGAGGTGCAGTTACAGGCGGCCTTTGCCGACGGGCGGGTAGAGGAGGGCGAGCGCGCCATTCTGCACACCATTGCCGACGAGCTGGGGTTCAGTCGCATCGAGCTGGCCCGCATTCTGGCGATGGCCGAGGCGCAGATGAACTTCTTCAATCAGGCCCATGGTCAGTATCAGGGGGGCAGTGCGGGTGGCCAGCAGTATCGGCAGGAGCCGCCCTCTGCGGATCGCCTCAAGAATGCCTACCAGTTGCTTGGGGTGAGCGAGAGCGACAGCGATCAGGATATCAAGCGCGCCTACCGCAAGGAGATGAGCAAGCATCACCCGGACAAGCTGGCCGCCAAGGGGCTGCCGCCTGAGATGATGGAGATGGCCAAGGAGAAGACCCAGGAGATCCAGCAAGCCTGGGAGTGGATCCGCGAGGCACGCGGCATTCGTTAAGCGCCAAAGCCTGATAGACCTGAACAGCAGACAATAAAAAGCCCCGCAGCAGTGCGGGGCTTTGTTTTGTTGTTTTATCCGGGCTGGCTTACTTGGCCGGAATGGCTTCCAGCACGTGCACCAGCAGTTGCCAGAAACGCTCGACTGCCGGGATGTGCACCTTCTCGTCAGGGGAGTGAGCACCACGGATGGTCGGGCCGAAGGAGACCATGTCCCACTCCGGATAGGCGCTCTTGAACAGACCGCACTCGAGACCGGCGTGGATCACCATGACATTGGGCATGGTGCCAAACAGAGTCTGGTAGCTGTTGCGCACCAGCGCCATGACGGGGGAGTCCACGTTCGGCGCCCAACCCGGATAGGCACCGGTGAATTCGCAGCTGGCACCCGCCAGGGTGAACAGGGAGCGGGTCATCTGCTCGATGCTCTCGCGGCCGGAATCGATCAGGGAGCGGATCAGGCACTGGACGTACACTTCACCATCCTGAGTCTTGATGACCCCCAGGTTGGTTGAGGTTTCGGTCACGCCGGGCATGGCATCGCTCATGCGCATCACGCCGTTCGGGCAGGCCAGCAGGGCATCCAGCAGGCGTTGCTGCAGGGAGACGCTCATCAGCTTGGCCGGTTTGGCGGCGCCGTTGACCAGCAGGGTCAGGTTCGGCTCGGTGGCGGTCAGTTCGGTCTGGTAGATACCGGTATAGCGGTCAACCAGCGCCTTGAACTCGTTCACGCTGGCGGCGGGCACCAGCAGGGTTGCGCGGGCTTCGCGCGGGATGGCGTTGCGCAGGGTGCCGCCGTGGATCTCGGCCAGACGAATACCCAGCGGCTCGGCTGCTTTGAGCAGACGCACCAGCAGCTTGTTGGCGTTGCCACGACCGCGATGGATGTCGCAACCTGAGTGACCGCCACGCAGCCCTTTGACCGCCAGCTCGAACGCTTCGCCTTCGCTGGCGTCAACCAGCTCGAGCGGGAAGCGGATATTGGCATCCACACCGCCAGCGCAGCCCATATAGACCTCGCCATCCTCTTCGGAGTCGGTGTTGAGCAGGATTTCGCCCTCCAGCCAGCCCGCTTCCAGACCGAAGGCGCCGGTCATGCCGGTCTCTTCGTCGGTGGTCAGCAGCACTTCCAGTGGGCCGTGCTTGATGGTCTTGTCAGCCAGCACCGCCAGGCAACCGGCCATGCCGATGCCGTTGTCGGCACCCAGAGTGGTGCCACGGGCAGTGACCCACTCGCCATCCACATAGGCATCGATGGGATCGGTCGCGAAGTCGTGCTGGGTGTCGGCGTTGGCTTGCGGCACCATGTCGATGTGCGCTTGCAGCACCACGGCTTTGCGGTTTTCCATCCCCGGGGTGGCCGGTTTCTTGATGATGATGTTGCCGACCTTGTCCTGCTTGACTGCCAGACCTTCTTCCTGTGCCCACTGAATGATCCAGGCGCTCAGTTTGGCTTCATGCTTGGAAGGGTGGGGAATGGAGCAGATCTGTTCGAAGAAATGCCAAATCAGTTTGGGAGAGAGAGAGCTAAGCTGTGCCACGTCGGGACTCCTTACCAGCACGGAATAAACAGGGCCCCATCAGCGGGCCGGGGAAGAGGGTAACGATAATACAGTCAATCACACAAAAATGTGAGCAATCAGCGCAAATCGCAGGCAGCTTGTGCTGGGCCATGGCAACCAGGCAGTACGATCGTCAGGTTTGGACGACGCTGGCCGGTAGAAAAGAAATTATGTGACCGATCTCACAAAAAAGTTGAATTTAACGCGCCGACTGGTAAATTAGCTTCCGTGGTTCGCCACCCGTCAGGATGACGATGAAAGCCTCCAGGGAACCGAAGCAAAGCAAGTGCGCCTCCATGGAACCGAGTGTTCGTTCAAGGATTTGAGCCCGCATTAAAGGTACGTAACTTGTTAAGCAATCAGGAGTTTCAATATGCCAGGCAGCAACTCAACCTATTGGTTTGCCCCGTCTTTGTATACCCAGGGTTTCAGCTACCCTAACCCCTTCGTCACTCGTCGCTAAGACGAGCTGCCTGACCGGGCAGAGGCGAGAAAGCAGCAGGTGCGTGAGGTCAAACCTCCCCCTGCTATTTTTTTATCTGCGATTTGCCGCTACGCCCATTTTGATGTCATTAGCAGCAGCGACAGATTGGTCGTTTGGCTCTCTTGATGTGCCAAATGGAGAGGTTGATGCCGATTTTTCCTGAATTTGGCATACGTTTGCCAGGCATTTTCTCTGTAAACGGTGCTATCATATCGGCCCAACAGCCTGTCCGCGGTTTGGACACATCATCGAACCGATCGCCGGATACGCCCATCTTGCTTCCATTGTTATCAGATTTGCTGCCGAGGCTCAGCCCTGAGGCAGCCGAAGTGCAATCTGAATTCAGTCGGGCAAGGGCCGCCATTTGCTGGCATCCGCAGGGAAATCTGCGGGTGTCATTATTTTAAGTGATTGTTTTTATATAACTATTTGAGATCGATAACATGCCGAAAAAGTTCTATGTGTCGTGGGACAACCTGCAACGTGAAGCTCGTCGTCTGGCCCGTCGTCAGCTGCCTGTCAGCCAGTGGAAAGGTATCATCGCGGTCAGCCGTGGTGGTCTGGTGCCCGCTGCCCTGATGGCCCGTGAACTTGGCATTCGTAATGTGGAAACCCTCTGCATCTCCAGCTATGACCACGACAACCAGCGCGAGCTGGTGGTCGTGAAGGCCGCCACCACAGCCGGTGACGGCGAAGGCTGGCTGGTGGTGGAAGATCTGGTGGACACCGGCACCACCGCCAAGGCGATCCGCGAGCTCTACCCGAAAGCCAAGTTCATCGCGATCTTCGCCAAGCCGATGGGCGAAGCGCTGCTGGACGATTTCGAAGTGGCGATCCCGCAGGATACCTGGATCGAACAGCCGTGGGATATGGCGCTGGAGTTCGCCACACCGATCTGCGACGAACAGTAACAGGATCGGAATTTGACGTTCACTGCGTCAATTGGCCGCACGCGGCAAGAATGGTTTCACAGGGCTCCAATTAGGAGCCCTGTTTTTTTGTCTATCAATCTGTTGCGGGGTGGCTGAGTGGCGCTAAAAGTGGTTAAGATGGGCCATTGCCTGATATGAATGAGACACTATCTTGGACTTGAACGACGACCTAAACCTGACCGAACAGCTCTTTACCCGCGTCAAGAAGGTATTGGAAACATCCGAGATCTCCAACTCCAGTGCGGCTGATCTGGCGGAGGCCGCGTCAGACGAGATGTTTATCGACGGCTCCATGTCAAAGAGCTGGTATCGCCTGCTGCGCCGACCCTCCTGGGCCTGGCAGGGGGCTGATCCGATCGAGGTGGAGCAGACCCTGGCCCGCATCGCCATGGCGACGGGGGAGCGCACTCACGACTGCTATCTCGATACCATCAAGGGCTATGTGCCCGGCAACTGGATCTACGAGTGGAGCCAGGTGGCTGGCAACTACTTCAAGCAGGGCCGCGAGCTGCGCGAGCAGGGGGATGCCGCGGGCGCGCTGAAACAGCTGCTCAAGGCGGTTCGCTACTACTCCATCGCCAGCTATCCCCATCTCAAAGACGACGAACTGGCGGATCAGGCCCAACTGCTCGGCAACATGGCCTATCGCGAGGCGGGTCGGCTGTTCAAGGTGCCGCTCAAAGAGATCCAGGTGCCCTTTCGCGGCAAGAATATTCAGGGTTATCTCCACCTGCCGACCACCGACAAACCGGTGCCGCTGGTGATCATTAGCGGCGGGATCGACTCACTGCAGCTCGATTTCCTCAACTTCTATCTCAAGCGACTCGAACCCCATGGCATCGGCATGCTCTCTCTCGACATGCCGGGTATCGGCTATGCCGAGCATTGGCCGCTGGTGCAGGATACCAGCCGACTCCATCAGGCGGTGCTGCACTACCTCTCCGAGGTGGCCTGGGTCGATCATCAGCGTATCGCCATGGTGGGGATGCGTCTGGCGGGGAATGTCGCCGCCAGATTGGCCTTTATCGAACCGTTCAAGCTGCGTACCGTGGTCTGTGTCGGGGCCGGGGTCAATCAGGTGTTTACCAATCAGGAGCTGTTTGCCAAGTGCCCGCGCATGATGCGGGACAGTCTGGCCAACCGGTTGGGGGCCGATGCGGCGCAGTGGGATGCCATGCGTACCAAGTGCCAGGTATTTTCACTGAAAACGCAAGGATTACTGGGGACTCGCACCTCTGTGCCGATATTGAGTATTGGACACAAGCGAGATTTTATTTGTCCCGAGCAGGATGTACGGGCATTGGCGGCGGCCAGTCGTAACGGCAAGGCCATCGTTTTCGACAAGCAGCCTTTGCTGGAGGTGTATGACAAGGCGCTGGACGAAATCGTCGAGTGGCTGAAACAGCATTTGTGTACCTGATATTGCGCTAAAAAACTGACGCCATCCCGAGGTGGCGCGGCTTGTTTAACAGGGAGGTTAACATGTCTGAAAAAGTGACCTACAAGCGACTGCTGCGGCAGTTCGCTGCCATTGGCCCCTATTTGCGCGAAGATCTCTGCGAAGAGGGGCGTTATCGTTTCGACTGCCTGTCGGTCTGCGTCAGCGCCAAGCCGGCGCCGGACAAACGGGAGTTCTGGGGCTGGTGGCTGGTGCTGGAGCAGGACGATCACCATTTCCGTTATCACTATCAGCTCGGTTTCTACAATGCTGACGGTGAGTGGCTGGACAAGCCGATCCCCAAGAAGCACCAGGTCGAGGTGGAGCGAACCCTCAACCGTTTCTACAAGCTCATCAGCGACAAACTGACGGCACTGGAGTGCCAGCTGGTGCCTGCCGAGCAGGTCACCAACGAGTTGAGCGTCACCGCCGCCTGATCCCTGATGCCCGGCAAGCCGCATCACGCTGCTTGCCGGGCCATCAGTCAGCCATTTTCCCCTCCGCTCACAATCCTCCGGGTCTTTGCCCGCATCTCCTCACCCCCGGCGTTAATTGCCTTGCAGGGCTCCATGGCCGTGGGTATAAAGATATTCCTTACTTTTTTAGCCTTTATGCTCCCATGGAAAACAGAACCATAGTCGTCAAGTTGGGCACCAGCGTGCTCACAGGGGGGTCTTCCCAGCTCAATCGTGCCCATATGGTCGAGCTGGTCAGACAGTGTGCGGCCTTGCACCGTCACGGCCATCGGGTCGTGGTCGTCACCTCGGGGGCGATCGCCGCCGGGCGTGAACATCTGGGCCACCCGCCACTGGCGCCAACCCTGCCCAACAAGCAGATGCTGGCGGCGGTCGGCCAGACCCAGCTTATTCGGGTATGGCAGGATCTGTTCAACCTCTATGGCCTGCATATCGGCCAGATGTTGCTGACCCGCGCCGATCTGGAAGATCGGGAGCGTTACCTCAACGCCCGCGACACTCTGCGCACCCTGCTTGATCACCGGATTATTCCGGTGATCAACGAAAACGACGCGGTGGCGACTGCCGAGATCAAGGTGGGCGACAACGACAACCTCTCCGCCCGTGCCGCCATCCTGGCCGATGCCGATCTGCTGATCCTGCTCACCGACCAGAAGGGGCTGTTTACCGCCGATCCGCGCACCAATCCGGATGCCCAGCTGATCGAAGAGGTGCAGACCATCGACGATACCCTGCGCTCGCTGGCCGGTGACAGCGTCAGCGGTCTCGGCACTGGTGGCATGGCCACCAAGCTGCAGGCGGCCGATGTGGCGCGTCGTGCCGGTGTCAACGTGGTGATCGCCACCGGCCAGATGCCGGAGGTGATCGGCCGTCTCGCCAAGGGCGAGCGGATCGGTACCCTGTTCCCGGCGCTGGCTTCCCCGCTGGAAGGGCGCAAGAGCTGGATCTTGGCAGGCCCCCCCCCTCACGGCGAAGTGCAGGTGGATCTGGGGGCCGTCGCCGCCATGAAGGATAAAGGCTCCAGCCTGCTGCCCAAGGGGATCGTCGCGGTCAGGGGCGACTTCATCCGGGGCGATGTGGTGCGCATTCTTGATCCCAAAGGGGTTGAGCTGGCCCGCGGCATCTGCCGTTACGACCATCTGGAGCTGGAGAAGCTGCGCGGCGTCCACTCGGATCAGATTGAACAGGTATTGGGCTATGGCTATGGTTCAGTAGCCATCCATCGAGACGATATGGTGCTGCTCTAATCAGGGCGGCACAGCATGAATAAAAGGGAACCGAGATGAGTCTGGAGAAAATGGGGCTGGCGGCCCGTGAAGCCGCCTATCAGCTGGCCACTATCAGCACGGCGCAGAAGAATCGGGTGCTGGCCGCCATCGCCGACGAGCTGGAGGCGCGAAGCGAGCAGATCCTCGCGGCCAACGACAAGGATATCGCGGCTGGCCGTGAGGCTGGCTTGTCAGAAGCCATGCTGGATCGCCTGCTGCTCAATCCGGCTCGTCTGGCCGGGATCGTGGCCGATGTGCGCAAGGTGATCACTCTGGATGATCCGGTCGGTGCCGAAATGGATAGCCGGGTGCTGGAGAACGGCTTGCGGCTCTCCCGTCGGCGGGTGCCCATCGGCGTCATCGGCGTCATCTACGAGGCGCGCCCCAACGTCACCATCGACATCGCCAGCCTCTGCCTCAAGACCGGCAACGCCAGCATACTGCGTGGCGGGCGCGAGACCTTCCACTCCAATCTGGAGCTGGTGCAGGTGATCCAGCATGCGCTGGTCGCCTCCGGCTTGCCGCAGGCGGCGGTCCAGTACATCGACAACTCGGATCGGGCGCTGGTCGGTGAGTTGCTGCGCCTCGATCGCTATGTGGACATGATCATCCCGCGCGGCGGTGCCGGGTTGCACAAGATGTGCAAGGAGAACAGCTCCATTCCGGTCATCATTGGCGGTTTTGGCATCAGCCATATTTTCGTCGACGAGAGCGCCGATCTGTTGCGTTCGCTGGCGGTTATCGACAACGCCAAGGTGCAGCGCCCCTCCGCCTGCAATGCCCTCGATACCCTGCTGGTGCACGAGAAGGTGGCCGCCACCTTCCTGCCGCAGCTGGTGGCGCTGATGAATGAACGCAAGGTGACACTGGTCGGCGCGGCCAATGCCATGGCGCTACTGGCGGGCGCCGACAACCTGTGCGAGGCCGGGCCAGAGGATTTCGATACCGAGTGGCTGGGTCTGACCCTAGGGGTCAAGCTGGTGGCGGATGTCAACGAAGCGCTGGCCCATATGCGTGAGCATAACGCCGGTCACTCTGATGCCATCCTGACCAACGATCTGGCCAACGCCGAGCGTTTCGTCAATGGCGCCGGTTCGGCAGCGGTCTACGTCAACGCCTCGACCCGTTTTACCGATGGCGGCCAGTTTGGTCTGGGCGCTGAAGTGGCGGTCTCGACCCAGATGCTGCATGCTCGCGGCCCCATGGGGCTCACCGAGCTCACCAGCTACAAGTGGGTGGGGCAGGCCGATTACCTCAGCCGAGCCTGATAACAGGCTGTTTCAGATACAAAAATGCCGACCACATGGTCGGCATTTTTTTTCGCTGGTATCGCATCGATACCATGCAGTGCGCTATCGCTCTGGGTTATTCCCCCTGATAGAGCACCTTGTCACCGGACTTGAGCACATACCCCTTCCAGGGGAAGAGGATGTAGTCGCCACCCTGCCAGGACCAGTTGCCTTCCGCGCCCTGACGGGTCAGCGCAAGCAGCTCGCCGCTTGGCAGATGCAGTTCGGCCTGCGTCTGGTCGGTGTTGAACAGCACGAAGGCGCTGCTGGTCTGGCTGGTATCGGTCGGGTTCAGTCGTACGCCCTGTTCAAACAGGCGTACGCACTGGTTGGTCAGTGGTGACCACTGGTAACCGGCACTGCCGATACAGCCGTGGCTGTCGCGATCACTGCCTGGCATAGTGCCTGTCATAGGTTGCTCCGGTGCGCTGCAGGCGGCCAATAGCAGAGAGGCGGCCAGCAGAGTCAAGGTTCTCATGATTACTCCTGCTTGTCTTCGAGATGATCCCGTTCAATGACGATGTTGGAGAATCCCAACTCTTTGAAGTAGTTCTCTTGGTAATCCTTTACGCTTTTCTTGTCACGGCGACAAACCTGAGCCAGCTGAGCCTCCATGGCGTGGAAACTGGAGAGATCCAGCCCTTCGGCAGCGGCGATGGCGTCGTAGATGCTGCGGAACTTGTCGTTCGCGTAGCCGATCTCTTTGGCCTGTTTTTTATAGGTATAGGTAATCTTAAAGGCCATCTTGCCCTTCCTTCTTCGATTTGGCTTGCTTGCGCTGGACGTAGAGGTAGAGGCTTTCGACCTTCTCCCGAGCCCAGGGGGTCTTGCGCAAGAACTTCAGGCTGGACTTGATGCTGGGATTATCGGTGAAGCAGCGGATATTGATCTGCTGCCCCAGCTCTTCCCAGCCATAGTGTTCGACCAGCGCGGTGACGATCGCTTCCAGGGTCAGCCCGTGCAGCGGGTTGTTTTTCTGCGCCGGGGTCGGCTGTTCTGCGCTCATGCCTGCTCCGCCAGTTTGGCAAAGGGTTGGCCCATGCGGGTGGTCACCCCGTTGGCCAAGTGAGGTTCGAAACCGGCCAGCATGCCCGGGCCAAACAGGCAGACCACGGTGCTGCCCAGCTTGAACAGGCCCATCTCGGCGCCTTTTTGCAGGGTAATGGCCTCGTCGCCCGTGTAGTCCCAGCGCACCACCTTCTTCTCTTTGGTCGGCGCAATGTTGCCGGCCCAGATGGTCTCGATGCTGGCCACGATAGTCGCGCCGACCAGCACCAGCGCCATGGGGCCGTGCGGGGTGCGGAAGGTAGCGACCACCCGCTCGTTGCGGGCAAACAGGTTGGGCACGTTCTCGGCGGTGAGCGGGTTGACGGAGAAGAGATCCCCCGGCACGAACACCATGCTCTCCAGCACGCCGTCCAGCGGCATATGGATGCGGTGGTAATCCTTGGGCGCCAGATAGATGGTGGCAAAGTCGCCATCCTTGAACGGCGCAACCAGATCCTCATAGCCACCCAGCAGCTCGCGGGCGCTGTAGTCGTGGCCCTTGGCCTGAATGATGCGGCCCTGCTGGATGGGGCCGAGCTGGCTGACGGTGCCATCTACCGGCAGTGCCAGAGTCATGGCATCGTCAACCACCGGGCGGATGCCGGGCTTGAGCTCACGGGTGAAGAAGGCGTTGAAGCTCTTGTAGTGGGCCGGACTCTCATGCAGCGCCTCGCTCATGTCGACCTGATACTGCTTGATAAAGGCTTCGATCACTTTGGTCGTGAGGTTGCCCGCTTCGGCCGCGGCAAACTTGCCGATCAGACGGGAGAGGGCGTGCTTGGGCAGACAGTATTGACCGGCAATTTTCAGGTTGTCAGTAATGCTCATGTTCATCATCAACGTAGGTTTATTAGGGTCACAGGCGCGCCTGTTGGCGACCGTGACGGGCTTCCTGCATGGTTTCCAGGATGCGGTGATAGTTGTGGAAGCGATCGGCGCTGATGGCGCCACTGTCGACTGCCGCCCGCAGGGCACAGCCGGGATCGTCCTTGTGGGTGCAGTCGCGGAACTTGCAGCCACCCAGATAGTCGCGGAACTCGATAAAGCACCAGGTGATGCGATCGGCTTCCAGATGCCAGAGGGCGAACTCGCGGATCCCGGGGGAGTCGATCAGATCGCCGCCGCTCGGGAAGTGGTAGAGTCGCGCCGTGGTGGTGGTGTGCGTACCGAGTCCCGAGTTTTCGGAGATCTCGCCGGTGAGCACATCCAGCCCCGGCATCAGGGCGTTGGTCAGGGACGATTTGCCGACCCCTGACTGGCCGACGAAGATGCTGATCTTGCCTTCAAACTGGGCCTTGAGCTCATCGAGCCCTTCGCCGCTCTCGCAGCTCACCAGGATCACCTGATAGCCAAGCTTGCGATAGGGTTCGAGCTGGCGCTCGATGCGCTTGCGCGCCGCGTCATCCAGCATATCGACCTTGTTCAGCACGATGAGCGGCTGGATCTCCACATCCTCGGCGGCCACCAGATAGCGGTCGACGATGTTGGTGGAGAACTCGGGCATCACCGCCGAGACGATGATGATCTGGTCGATATTGGCGGCGATGGGTTTGACCCCGTCGTAGAAGTCCGGCCGGGTCAGTACCGAGTGGCGCGGATGCACCGCCTCGATGACGCCCGCTGTCGCGGCATTGAGGCCGGGACGCCACACCACCTTGTCGCCGCACACCAGACTGCTGATGCTGCTGCGACGCAGGTTGCTGCGGTGGATGGTGCCATCGACCGCTTCCACGTCTGCGTGCTGACCAAAACGGCTGATCACCACCCCTTCGATGGCTGGGCCAAACAGGGTGTCATCCACCACAGTGGAGTGATCTTTTTGCAGCCGCCGTTCGCGGTTGGCCTGGACGCGCCTTTGTTGACCCAGATTGAGTTTTGCTTTCTTTGCCACTCGATTCGCCAGTTTATGAACAGATCCAAAGCCAGTATGATACATGCAAATTGGCAAAATTCCGCCATTCCTCCCAATAGAGAGAGCAATCATGACAGTCAGCGCGCAGAACCTGGTATGGATCGACATGGAGATGACGGGTCTGGACCCCGAACAGAACGTGGTACTGGAGATCGCCACCATCGTCACCGACAAGGATCTGAACGTACTGGCCGAAGGGCCGGTCATCGCCATTCATCAGAGTGATGAAGAGCTTGCCAAGATGGACGACTGGAACGTCAACACCCACACCAAGAGTGGTCTGGTGGCCCGGGTCAAGGCGAGCCAGCACGACGAGGCGAAAGCCATTGCCGAGACCCTCGACTTTATCCGCCAGTGGGTGCCGGAGCGCACCAGCCCGCTGTGTGGCAACAGCATCGGTCAGGATCGCCGCTTCATGGTCAAGCACATGGCCGAACTGGAAGCCTTCTTCCACTATCGCAACGTGGACGTCAGCACCATCAAGGAGCTGGTCCGTCGCTGGCAGCCGGAATTGCTGGATCAGTTCACCAAGAGCGGCACCCATCAGGCACTGGATGACATCCGCGAATCGATCGCCGAACTGCGCTTCTATCGCAGCCACGTCTTCAAGATCTGAGTCATTGGCAAGGAGTTGCCCCGGTTTGGTTGCTAAAATCGACAGTTCGGCCAGCTTTTGAGCGAACGCGCGCAACCAGACAAAAAAGCCCTTGCAATTGGAATGTCTGCTCTTATAATTCGGCTCCCGTACAGTAGCGCAAGCAACCAAATGCTGTACGGCCTGTTTTAAGGTAGTTGCGGGAATAGCTCAGTTGGTAGAGCACGACCTTGCCAAGGTCGGGGTCGCGAGTTCGAGTCTCGTTTCCCGCTC
>NZ_JAPCJA010000014.1:0-86198 GCF_027707745.1 Aeromonas sp. QDB23 | reverse complement strand
AAGAGCCGGCTGGAATGACGACTATCGGGCTCAGTTATTCTTTGGTTAAAATATCAACAAAGTGTGCTCCCGCCCTGATCTTATGACGGTTTAACATATCTCGCTGATTATGTTATTTTAATTGCCACTTTTATCGGACATTCAAGAGCAGACCATGAGCAAGGCAAAAATCGGTATCGTCACCGTCAGCGATCGCGCCAGCGCGGGCATCTATGAAGACCTCTCCGGCAAGGCCATCATCGACACCCTGAACGCCTATCTGACCTCGGCGTGGGAACCCGTCTATCAGGTGATCCCCGATGAGCAGGATCAGATTGAAGCGACCCTGATCCGGTTGGCGGATGAAGAGCAGTGTTGTCTCATCGTCACCACAGGCGGCACCGGCCCGGCCAAGCGGGATGTGACACCGGAAGCGACCGAGGCGGTGTGTGATCGCATGATGCCGGGCTTTGGCGAGCTGATGCGGGCAGAATCCCTCAAGTTTGTGCCGACCGCCATTCTGTCGCGCCAAACTGCAGGGCTGCGCGACGATGCCCTGATCGTCAATCTGCCGGGTAAGCCCAAGTCGATCCGCGAGTGTCTGGATGCGGTCTTCCCCGCCATCCCCTACTGCATCGATTTGATGGAAGGGCCTTATCTCGAGTGCGATGAGACCGTCATCAAGCCATTTCGACCGAAAAAATAGCGGACCCGCCCATTAAAAATAATGGCGAGCCACGGCTCGCCATTATTTTTAATAACAGTGCTTCAGCGCTCGCTTATTTGCGACCAAATACTTTGACGCCCGCTTTGCTGCCTTCCGAATTGCCGTACACTTCCAGCCGTTTTACACAGACTCTGGAACCGAGAGATTTCCATTCGGTCTCTTTGTCAGCACGCATATCGCGATCAAATTTGATGGTCTTGGTACGATTGCTGCCATATGTCACCACGATCCGATCCAGCGTCAAATCACGCTCCGCCTTCACCTTGATATATTTGGTCTGACGGCATGCAACCATCGGAATGGTGGCGCCATGATCACCAATTCCCAGCAAGATGGTTCGGCCAAGGGTGAACTGATCATCACCGGCCTGACAAGCCGACGCCGCCACCAACAAGAGAGCGCCAAACAGAGCACGACCGGAACACGCTTTACGCCAGATAGAGTTCAGGGACATAACACCTCCAATAAAAAACGGAGCGTTATGATACGGACCGAACCATAACAGGAGCTGTATCCGGTCCGGGATGGCGCCAGTGCCGCCTCATCGGAGGATCACAACCTCGATAAACGCTATCCCCCCTGAATACAAAAAGGGCCGCCAACTGGCAGCCCCAAGCCTCAAAAGAAGATCAACACTCCATGATTTGGGTGACGTCATCCTTCTTGATCATCACCTCGCGCCCTTCGTCATCGTAATAGCGGTACATGCCGGTGCTCTCATCCAGCTTGGGGGAGCGAGCAATGAAAAAGGCCGGACATCTGTCCGGCCTCTTCTCTAGAGCGCAATTATGACTTGGCGGGCTGACGCTCACCGGTCACGGTCGGGTTCTTGGGATCCATGCTCCACTCGTACCAGCCGCCGTCGTAGACGCTGATCTGTTTCCAGTCCAGCAGCCAGGCGTAGAAGAAGGCCTCGGAGGCACGCCAGCCGGTACCGCAGTAAAACGCAGCCTGCTGGGTCGGCTCGATGTTCCACTGGTCCCACATGGCGAGGATCTCGCGGGCTGGCTTCATGGTGCCGTCCGGGTTATGGAAATCGCTCATGCTGTTGGCGTCCACCCCGCCGTGACCCCACTTGGCCCCCGGGATATCGCCCTTCGGCTTGATGTAGCTGTAACCGGAGGTGTTGCCGACAAACTCGTCCCAGGTGCGCACACTGACCAGTGCGCTATCGGGCTGCTTGAGCAGCTCTTTCGCCTGACTTAGCGTGGTGTAGTACTCGGGGTGAGCAGGAATGGCCACACCAAACTCCTTCACCGGCTCATATTTGTTGGGCAGACCGGTTTCGGTGCGCAGATGCTGCACGAACCAGGCATCCAGACCACCGTCCAGCAGGCGCACATCTTCCACCCCCGCATACATCATCAGATGCGCGGCACGGGCGGCGGCCATGGTGTTGCGACCATAGAGGATGACGGTGGTGTCGTGACGGATGCCGTTGTCCAGCAGCAGCTTCTTGAGCGCCTCGTCAGAGACCTTGTTCCATAGTGGCTCCTCTTCGAGGCTGTTGGTATCGATATAACCGGCCCCCGGGATATGGCTGATGAGGTAGGCCTTGGGTGAACCCCAATCAACTTCAAACAGCTTCCAGTCACCCTTGGGCGCCGCTACAACCGGCTTGCCCTCTTGCAGATCCGCCAGCCAGCGCGGATAGACCAGCTGCTGCCAGCGTGCCAGCGACTCGCGCGGTGCGGCTTGCCACCCCTGCAGCTCGAACAGCTGCTTGATCCCCTGCTTGCGCAGCAGACGGGCCACCTCGGCCACTTCGCGGGACGCACCGTAGAGCGCAACCGGACGATCGGCTTTCAGCCCCTTGATCTCGAGCGCTTTTGGCCACTCTTCATCGCTGTATTTCCACTCGGCAGAGAGATTCTCGGCGCCCGCCACATGACCGCCCTGCTTCTCCCCTTCCATCGGCCACCCCTGATAGAAGTAGCTGGCGCGGGTATCCAGGATGACCGCCTGTTTGGCCTTGGCATCGGCCAGCGAGAGCGGTGGCAATTCCCCTGCCACGGCGGGCAGGGCACACCAGAGCAGTAAGGTCGCCAGCGCGGCCTGCAGGAAGCGAAGATGTCGTTTCATGGTGATTTCTCGATTCATAGTGAACAAGGTTAAAAAATGGAGCGACCCAGCCGCTCGGCCAGCAGCTCCAGCGCCGCCGTACCCGCCAGCGAGTTGCCGGCTTTGTTGAGCTCGGGCGACCAGACACAGACGCAGAGCTCGCCCGGGATCAGGGCGATGATACCGCCACCGACGCCCGATTTGCCCGGCATGCCGACCCGATAGGCAAAATCCCCCGCCTCGTCATAGAGGCCGCAGGTGGCGAGCAGGGCGTTGACCTGTTTGGTGGTGCGGGCGGGCAGCAGCGGCACGCTGTCGCCCAATGGCACCCCACGGTTGGCCAGATAGATAAATGCCCGCGCCAGATCGACGCAGCTCATGCGGATGGCACAGGCATTGAAGTAGCTTTGCAGCACCTTGTCCACTTCGTTTTCGAAGTTGCCATAGGCCTTCATCAGATAGGCGATGGCGGCGTTGCGGGCAGAGTGCTGATATTCGGAGCGGGCTACCACCTGATCCGCCATGATGGCGGGATTACCACTGAGGCGTCGCACCAGCTCGAGGGTGCGTTGACGCGGCGCAGTGAGGCGGGTCTCCAGCAGATCGCTCACCACCAGCGCCCCGGCATTGATAAAGGGGTTGCGGGGGATCCCCTGTTCGAACTCGAGCTGCACCAGCGAGTTGAAGGGCTGGCCGGAGGGCTCCTTGCCCACCCGGGCCCAGATCTCCTCCTCCTGATAGAGGGTGAGCGCCAGGGTCAGGCTCAGGGCCTTGGAGATACTCTGGATGGAGAAGGGTTCAAAAGCGTCACCGGCGGTGAACAGCTCCCCCTCAACGGTACAGACTGCGATACCGAGCCGATCGGCCGGAACCTGAGCCAGTGCAGGAATGTAGTCGGCCACCTTGCCTTGTCCCAGCAACGGGCGCACCTCTTCAAGGATGCTGGCCAGTAATTCGGATGACAACACCATAAGCAATAAGCGATTCCATGACTAAAACAGCGGTGGAGATCCCATCCCCACTGACAAAAATCCCGCCAGCGGCGGGATTTTTCCAGTTACCCACAACAAGGCGCCAGATGCGGCAGCCTTGTATCAGGCCGGCTCACCGTACCAGAGGTCGAACAGCTCGGTGACCACCACGGCTTCCATCCCCTTGCCTTCCAGCCAGGATTTGATCGCAGCGCGGTCTTCTTCGGTACATTTGCCCAGTTGCTGGGTGCAGATCATCCCTTCCCAGGCAAGGTGGCCGGAACCGGCGAAAGCCAGTTTACGGGGTTCAATAACCTCATCGATCATCGCATCGACTACCGCATCGATGGTCTCTTCGGCAGTGCCGACCGGGAAGTTGAAACTGATGTCGAAACCCATTTCCTGGAATTCATCGACGCGCAGTTTCTTGCGCAGGCGGCGGCTACGATTGGCCATGATAGCTCCTCAAGTTAGTTGATACGCTAGGTGTGTTGACGTGCCAGCTTAGCTGACACGCTTGAAAATCAGATCCCAAACCCCGTGACCGAGACGGTGGCCACGTTGTTCGAATTTGGTCAGCGGACGCCAGTCCGGACGGGGCACCCAGTTGCCGGTGGCGGAGGTGTTCTCGTAACCCTCGGCGGCGCTCATCACTTCCAGCATGTGCTCGGCATAGTTTTCCCAGTCGGTCGCCATGTGGAACACGCCACCGATGGCCAGCTTCTGGCGAATGTCCTGGGCAAACGCAGGCTGTACGATGCGACGCTTGTGATGACGGCTCTTGTGCCAGGGGTCCGGGAAAAACAGCTGCAGGCAGGAGAGTGAACCGTTCGGGATCATGTGCTCCAGCACCTCAACCGCATCGAGGCAGATCACTTTCAGATTGGTGACACCCGCTTCCTGAGCGGTGCCCAGGCAGGCACCCACGCCCGGGGAGTGCACTTCGATGCCGATGAAGTTCTTCTCGGGGGCATTCTTGGCCATCTCGACCAGAGAGGCGCCCATGCCAAAGCCGATCTCCAGCACCACCGGAGCCTCGCGGCCAAACAGCGCGACCATATCGAGCGGCGCTGGCGCAAAATCGATACCCATGACCGGCCAGAGCTCTTCCAGGGCCTTCTCCTGCCCTTTGGTCAGGCGGCCTTCGCGACGGACAAAGCTGCGGATCTTGCGCATGAACTTGCCGTCTTCGTTAAATACATCTTGGGTCACAGGCATAATGGTCTCGTTATTTCATCAATCCGGGTAATACATCTTGTGTCCGATCCCGAACGGGACCGCTCGCGGCGCATCATGTCATCGCCCGCGAAAACAGGGGAGCGAATTATCCCAAGATAGGCCCAAGGCGCAAGTGTTTCGCGAAACAAATCCCTCATCTCTCACCAATTCATCCACAACGGTTGACAAATGCCGATCGGTTCACAGAATCGGTCACGCGTCGAGCGCATGCTGCCTGCGCAAATAAAACCATACACAACAAAGGATTGCAGTATGAAACACACAGCATTGGCGTTTGCCATCACCACTTTGCTTGCAGGGTGCGACACTTCAACAAATGACTCGCAGGCCCCTACCGCCGCCGAGCAGGCCTATGAGTATCTGGTGCAATTGAGTTCAACCGCAGAAGGAATTGGCGCTCGTCCCACGGGGACAGAGGCTGAGACCCGTGCCGCAGCATGGATCCAGGATCATCTGGCTGGCTGGGGCTACGATGTTCAACGTCAGCCCTTCACCTACACCAAAAGTGGCGCCAGTAAAAATTCCCAAAACCTGATCGCAGAGCTCAAGGGAAAAAGTGACAAGGTGATCCTGATCGGCGCCCACTACGACAGCACGGGCGACAAGAAGGGTTCTGAAGGGGCCACTGACAACGGTGCTGGCGTCGCTGCTCTGCTGGCAGTCGCTGAGGCGCTTAAGGGACAAACTCTGCCCTACACGGTTCGCTTTGCCTTCCTCGGCGCGGAGGAGAACGGTCTCAACGGATCCAAGGCTTACGCTGCCAGTCTGGACCGCACCGCAATTGACCGTCTGCTGGCAATGGTGAACTACGACACCATCGCCGGGGGCGACATCGTTTACGTCCACTCTGCCCACTCGGACGTTGCCGAATACAGCTGCGCCGATCCGAGCCGCTACAGTTTCGATCCCAAGGTACGAGATCGCCTGCTAGCCATCTCCAAGCAGACTGCCACCCCGTTTGCCATTCACCCTAGCTACAGCGGTTATCCGGAAGGGGAAACCGGTAGTTGGTCAGATCACGCCCCCTTTGCCTGCCTGGGGGTGCCGATCGCCTACGTTGAAGCGACCAACTTCACCATCAACGGAGCTGATGGCTATGACGGCTACTCCCAAAGCACCAATCCAGCGCTGTGGGACTGCTATGACGCCACAACCAAGAGCGCCTGCGATCGTGATGGCGAAACCCAGTGGGGAAAAATCTGGCATACCCAGTACGACCGCCTCGACAAGATGGCTGAACTATTCCCGGGCAGAGTAGAAAGCCAACTTAGCGCCAACACTGAATTGATGATCAGCTTCCTGAAGGAACCGGGTTTGTAAGGTCAGCAGCTCGTCAACAAAGCAAGATAGCCTCAACTCAATTCAACGCGTTTGCGCCACATGGGCAGACAAAATTCGGGCTGGTGCCAATCCAGCCCTTTTTTGGCGATTTTTGTGACAATCATTGCCTCAATTCTGAAATCTGATACAAACGGATAACCTGGTGGTCGAATGGAGCGACCGCCCACATGCCGAGAGAATTGTCTATGCAGCCGTTTTTTGCCCAGCGCTTCGAGAAGGTCGAGCCTTCCTTTATCCGTGAAATCCTCAAAGTTGCCGCCAATCCGGAGATCATCTCCTTCGCCGGTGGCCTGCCCAATCCCCACCTGTTTCCGGTCAAGGCGATCGATCAGGCCTGTCAGGATGTACTGCGCGAGCAAGGGGCTGCCGCCCTGCAATATGCGGCGACCGAGGGCTTCGCCCCGCTGCGCCAGTATATCGCAGACCGCTATCTGGCCCGCCACAGCATGCAGGTCAATCCGGACAACATCCTGATCACCAGCGGCTCCCAGCAGGCGCTGGATCTGCTGGGCAAGGTGCTGATCGACGAGGGTCAGGATCTGATCATTGAAGAACCGGGTTACCTTGGCGCCATTCAGGCTTTCTCTGTCTATCAACCGAATTTCAAGCCGATCACCCTTGAAGAAGAGGGGCTGGATCTGGCGGCGCTGGATGCGCTGCTGGCAAGCGGCTCCAATGCCAAACTGCTCTACGGTGTGCCCAACTTCCAGAACCCGAGCGGCGTCTCCTACAGCCGTGCCAACCGCGAGGCACTGGCCGAGCGACTGGTGTGCCATGAGCTGGTGATGGTGGAAGATGATCCCTACGGCGAGCTGCGCTTCGAAGGTGAACATCTGCCCCCCATCGCCAAGCTGGCGCCGAACAATACCGTGCTGCTCGGCTCCTTCTCGAAAACCGTGGTACCCGCCTTCCGTCTGGGCTGGATGCTGGTGCCGGACTGGTTGCGCAAGAAGGTGACCATCGCCAAGCAGGCCACCGACCTGCACAGCAACGCCTTCAGCCAGCAGGTGCTGCACCGCTTCCTGAGCGATAACTCGCTGGATGCCCATCTGGAGAAGATCAAGGAGGTCTATGGCCGCCAACGTGCCGCCATGGAGGCTGCGCTGGCCCGTCACTGCCCGCCAGGCGTCAGCTATACCCGACCGGAAGGGGGCATGTTCCTCTGGCTGACCCTGCCAGCCCACATCAGTGCCATGGCGCTGTTTGACGAGGCGATCAAGGAGAAGGTGGCCTTCGTGCCCGGCGCCCCCTTCTATGTGCGCCCCGAGATCAAGAACACCCTGCGCCTGAGCTTCTCCTGCGTCGATGAAGCGACCATCGAGGAGGGGGTCAAACGCTTGGCCCGCGCTCTCCAGCGCATGCTCTGATCGTCAGATCAAACGGCACCAACAAAAAAACCAGCGAGAGATCGCTGGTTTTTTTGTACCCTCAACGCAACCCATCAGCCAAACAGAGTCTGGCGGAACTGCTTCATCGGGATGGGGCGGCCGTAGAGATACCCTTGCAGATAATCGACGTGACGCGCCTGCAGATAGTCCGCCTGCACCTGAGTCTCCACCCCTTCGGCCACCAGTTGCAGCCCCAGTCTGGTCGCCAGATCGATCACGTTCTCGACAATATGGCTGGAGAGGGCATCGGAGCCGATCATCCCGACGAAGCTCTGATCGATCTTCAATGCGTCGACCTGAAACTGCTGCAGGTAAGTCAGGCTGGAGTGGCCGGTACCAAAGTCATCGATGGCGATCATGACCCCCAGCTGACGCAACTCGGCAAACAGCTGGTCGGTCGTCTCGTCCGCCACGATCAGCTCCCGCTCGGTCAGCTCCAGCACCAGTTTGACCGGGTTGTCCTTGAAAGCATTGATAAAGGCCCGGCAATCGATCAGCAGACTCAGATCCTTGCAGTGGCTGGCGCAGATATTGAAACCGAAATGAAATCCTGCCGGCAGCTTGCTGGCGTGAGGGGCGAAGTGATCCCGCACCTGGGCCATCAACAGGCTGGTCATGGGCACAATCAGGCCGCTATCTTCCGCCAGCGGAATAAAGCGATCCGGCGAGATCATCCCCTGTTTGGGATGCTGCCAGCGCATCAGCACCTCACAACCGCGACACTGCTCATCAGCGCCAGTGACCACCGGCTGCAGGTAGGGAATAAACTCCTCCTCGATCAGTGCCCGCTTGAGCTCCTCCGCTGGCGAGCTGCTACGCCCCATCAGCCTGAAGGTACCGAAGCCAATCAGCAATGCCAGCAGCGGAGAGAGGAGCAGCGTGTCTCTGGAGTAGCGCCATGCATGGGCCAGATAATCATCCTTCGTCACCAGTGTCGCTACCTGATATGGGAAGCTGGCTGACGAGAGTGCCATATACCCCTCCTCAGCGGGAGAGGGCGCAGCCGCGACCTGACCTGAGCCAAACAGCGCGTTGTCACCGACCACCAAGGCCATCGAGGAGTTCTTGCTGGCGATATCAAGGGTATTAAGCAGGTAGTAGCCATCCACAGCGATCAGCGCACTCCCTTTCTCAACCTCATGACGCAGCACAATAAGCGGTCTATCTGGTGTTGTGTCATTACCGCTGAACAGTTGTAGCTTACCGTCGACATAGTTGTCCGGCCCCATGGGGCCATCATACTCGCCATACAGAGACGTACAGTAGATTTGGCGACCGATGGTCAGGTTGGCCGAACGAACATCAGGAACCATGATCACCTGCTCGCGCAGCAGCAAGGCGGCCTCTGCACAGGGAGCACCAATCACCTTCTCCACATTCATGGCGGCTTGCTGAGCATAACCCAAGGTACGATCAAACATCAGCTGGGCACGCTGCAACCGTGACTCGGCATCCTGCTCGATCTCCGTCACTGTTTGCCAGATGACGGAAATACCCCCTAGCAACAGGATCCCGCACCCCATCATTAGCGCCATAAGAATCCTCATGGAGAGCTGGCGAAGTTTCAGACGGCGAAATGGCATGGTGGCCTCTTTGATACACGATGAGTGGTAGCAACCCCGGTGGACAGGCGCAAAGGGTCGCAATAATAGCGACCGCTCAACAAATGTCCACCTTACAAAAATCAATCAAATCAGCGTATTGTTCAACAATATGTTACCAAGGGGAGATATGGTTAACACATATCAAGGTGACAATATGTTCTCTCGGTATCTCCCTTGTTGAAGCGGGGCAGCGCCATTAGAGTAGAGCAAACGGCAGCAGGAGCGTGCAGCGATGAAGATTCTTATTACCGGAGGAACCGGCTTTATCGGCCGCAAGCTGGTTGCCCATCTCAAGGTCAATCACGAGGTCGTGGTATTGAGCAGGCAGGGGAGCCGGGCCTACACCCTGCTGGGTCACGATATCAAGGTATTGGATAACCTCGACCGGCTCGATGACCTCAATGACGTGGACGCCGTGATCAATCTGGCCGGTGAACCCATCGCCGCCGGACGCTGGAGCGAGTCGCGCAAACAGCTGCTCTGCGATAGCCGCTGGCTGCTGACCGAGCAGCTGGTGGATCTCATCAAGCTATCCAGTACACCGCCCAAAGTGCTGATCAACGCCTCCGCCATCGGCTGGTATGGCAGACAGGGCACCGAAACCCTCGACGAGCAGTGCCGCTCCCCCAACGACGAGTTCACCCACCAGCTCTGCCAGCAGTGGGAGACCCTGGCGCAGGAGGCGCAGAGTAGCCAGACCCGGGTTTGTATCGTGCGGATCGGGCTGGTACTCGGCATGGATGGCGGCGCGCTACCCAAAATGCTCCCCCCCTATCGGCTCGGACTCGGCGGCCCCATGGGGTCGGGCAGCCAAATGATGAGCTGGATCCATGTGCAGGATCTGGTGCGCGCCATGCTGTTCCTGCTGGAGCACGAAGAGTGCAGCGGCATCTTTAATGGCACTGCGCCTCATCCGGTCAGCAACCGGGAGTTCAGCCAGACCCTGGCCGCGACGCTGCACCGCCCGCACCTCTTCTTCGTCCCCGCGCCGTTGCTGCAACTGGTGATGGGGGAAGCGGCAGATCTGCTGCTGACCGGACAAAAGGTGATACCAGTTCGGCTGCAACAGGCCGGTTTTCACTTCAGCTATCCCGAGCTGCCGAGAGCCCTCACCAATCTGCTGCACGAGCCCCGCTAACTCGCTGCGTTCGCTCGCCAACACCTCACATAACAAGCAGCCCGGCCAATGGCCGGGCTGCTTGCTTATTGTGGATGCTCGATTGCACTTTGTGGCATCGGCTCGTTCTGGCGGGGTTACAACAACCCCTGACCCAACCCCCGCAGCCGATCGCTCAGGGTGCCAGCCAGCAGCTGACGCTGCATCCCCTGCCCCGCCAGCGTCACCAGCAAGGCTCCCAGCGTCGGCAGGCCGAGCCAGATGGCCCAGTGGAACTGCCACTGCCCCTCGAACCACCACCACTGCAGGCCAAGGGAGCAGAGCTCCACCACCATGGCGGCACAGAGCCCCGCCAGCGCACCACTGGCCACCAGCTCCCAGCGCAACATCTTTTTCAGCAGGTCGCTGCTGGCCCCAAGGGTGCGCATCAGCAGCAGCTCGCGCCGACGCTGAGCCATGCTGGCCTGGGTCTGGGTCAGCAGCACCAGCAGCGCGGCCACCGTCACCAGCCCCAGCATCAGCGCCAGCGCCCGGCTCACCTGCTCCGATACCTGAGTGAGCCGCGCAATCAGATCATCCACATCGATCAGGCTCACCGTGGGATGACGGCGAATAAGCTCCACCTCGGCAGTGCGCCCCACCTCGGGCAGCCGGTAGCTGCCCAGCCAGGTGCTTGAGAAGGGGGCCAGCAGATCCCCGGAGAAAATCATGTAGAAGTTGGGCCGCATATTGTCCCACTTGATGCTGCGCAAACTGGTGACCCTGGCGCCGAAGCTGCGCCCCTCGATGGTAAAGGCGAGCATGTCCCCCAGCTTGATATCGAGCCGCTTGGCCAGCTCGCTATCCACCGACACCTCGCCGGGGCCGGCGAGCCATTTCCCGGCCACCAGCTTGTTGTCGGTTGGCAGGGTGGCTGTGGTGGTGAAGTTGAGCTCCCGATCGACCCCTTCACGGCCACTGCTGGCCCCCTCGCCCACCGCCTCACCGGCGATATGGGTCAGCCTGCCGCGCACCATGGGATAGAAGTCAGAGGTGGTGGCCCCCGCCGCGACCAGTTCGCTCAGGATCCCCTCCCGCTCGTTTTCGGCCACATTGACCAGAAACCGGTTGGGCGCATCGACGGGCAGACGAGCCGAAAACTCATCCAGCAGATCGACCCGGGCCGCCCAGAGCAAACCAAACAACATCAATGCCAGCGCAAACCCCGCCAGCTGGAACAGGCCGCTGCTGCGCTCGCGCGACAGGTGTGCCAGCGCCAGCCGCAAGGCATGAGGCCCGTTCACTTTTGCTCCCAGCCGCAACATCAGCGCCGCCAGCAGGGCCAGCAGCCCCATCAGCAAGCCCATGCCACCGACCAGACCCAGTGCCAGCCGCACATCGGCGGTAAAGCCCCAGACCAGCACAAACAGCCCGAGCAAACCGACCGGCAGCGCCAGCCAGGGGGGAATACCCGCCTCCAGCTCGCGGCGCAGTACCCGCAGCGGCGGCACCTTCAGCAGCCGCAAGAAGGGGACAAAAGCGAGCAGCAGGGTGATAAAGAGCGCCACCGCTACACCCAGAGCAAAGGGGCGCCAGGAGGGAGGCGGCAGATCCGGCGGCAGCAGGTCCCCCAGCAGTTGCAAGGTGATCCACTGCATGGCAGTGCCCGCCACCAGCCCCAGCAACGCGCCGATTAGCGTCAACGACAGCAGCAGGGTTCCCATCAGTTGCCAGAGCGAGCGACGGGATGCCCCCAGCGTTTTGAGCAGCGCCACCATATTGGTCTGGCGCTCGGCAAAGTGGCGCACCGCGATGCCCATCGCCAGCGCCCCCAACAATACCCCGCTTAGCGAGGCAAGCCGGAAGAAACGTTCGGCATTGGCCAGCGAGCGGCCCACCCGGGATTCGCTGTCATCCGGTTTGATCCACTTCTGTCCGGCCTGCAACTGCGGCAGTAGCCACTGTTCGTAACGGGCCAGCGACTCTCGCGGCCCCTTGAACAGATAGCGCCACTGCTGGCGGCTGCCCGGCAACAGGGCGCCGGTCGCCTCGATATCTGCACTGTGGATCAGCGCCCGCGGCGCCAGCAGGAAGGGGCTGAAGCCCTGATCCGGCTCCTCGCCAAGCAGACCGGCCACCTTGAGCACTGTATTGCCTACCTCCAGCTCATCCCCCGTTTTGGCCTTAAGCAGCTGCATCACCCGGGCGGAGAGCCAGATCTCGCCGGGGGCCGGGGCGCGGGCCGGTTCCAGCGCCAGCTTGCCGTAGAAGGGGAAACCGTCGGGCACCGCCCGAATGGAGGCGAGCTGTAACGCATCGCCGTGAAACAGCATGCTGTTGAAGCTGACGGTGGTCTGCACCGCCAAGCCATCCTGTTTCGCCCGGGCCAACCAGCCATCCGGCAGAGCAGCGGCAGTGCGCAGCACCCGATCCGCCCCGATAAAATCACGGCCCGACGCCTTGAGTCCGGCATCGAGCCGATCCGCCACCAGCGCCACACTCAAGACGCACGCCACGCTCAGTGCCAGCGCCAGCACAAACCAGCGCAGCTCGCCGCTGAAACCTTCCCGGCGAAGCAGCCGCCATCCCAATCGCCACTGCATCATCCCTTGCATCTCCCGCCTGATCCGCAGCTCACCCCGTTACACCACATCATGGGCCACCTCGCGATCCAGTCTGCCCGCCGTCATGACCAGCTGCCGCTGGCAACGCTCGGCCAGCTGATGATCATGGGTCACTACCACCAGGGTGGTGCCATGCTTGCGATTGAGTTCAAACAGCAACTCGATCACCTTCTCGCCGGTCTTGCTGTCGAGGTTGCCGGTCGGCTCGTCCGCCAACAGCAGGCTGGGCCGGGTCATAAAGGCGCGGGCGATAGCCACCCGCTGCTGCTCACCGCCAGAGAGCCGTGGCGGCAGATGGTGCAACCGCTCGCCAAGCCCGACCGCGGCCAGCAGCTCGCGGGCTCTTGGCTCGCAATCCCGCCCACCGCGCAACTCGGCGGGCAGCATCACATTCTCGAGCGCCGTCATGGTTGGGAGCAGCAGGAACGACTGGAACACAAAGCCGATCTGCTCGGCGCGCAATCTGGCCCGCCCTTCTTCATCCAGCTCACCCAGGGATTTTCCGAGGATCTCGATATCCCCCTGACTCGGCAGGTCGAGTCCGGCTAGCAGCCCCAGCAGGGTGGACTTGCCGGAGCCGGAGGCGCCGACCAGAGCCACCGTCTCGCCGCTATTGACTTGCAGATCGATCCCTTCAAGGATGGTGAGGCTTTCCTGGCCGAGGCGAACCGATTTGCCGAGGCCCTTGACGACAATAATGGGGGTTGAACTCATGCTCTGTGTCCTTTGTTCCAATCCCTTGATGGCAATCCATAGCGGGAGTTGAATTGATGGTGCGTATTCTGTTTGCCTTGTTGGTTGGCCTTGGCAGCCTGATCTCGTCGGTTCAGGCCCAGACCCTGCTGGTGCTGGGAGACAGCCTGAGCGCCGGCTATCAGATGCAAGTTGAGCAGAGCTGGCCCGCCCTGCTCAACCAGAAATGGCAGGAGGAGGGGGGCAAACACACCCTGCTCAATGCCAGCATCAGCGGTGAAACGACGCAAGGGGCGCTGGCCCGTCTGCCCGCCCTGCTGAAAGAGCACAATCCCGACTGGCTGCTGATCGAACTGGGGGGCAACGACGGTCTGCGCGGCTTCGCGCCGACCATTACTCGCCAGAATCTGGCCAATATGATCGCGCTCGCCAAGGAGCAGCAGACCCGTGTGGTGTTGACCCAGATCCAGCTGCCCCGCAACTACGGTGCCCGCTACCTGCGCCAGTTCGAGCAGATCTTCCCTGAACTGGCAGAGATCAACGATCTGCCGCTGCTGCCCTTCTTCATGGATGATATTGCGCAGCGCCCTGAACTTATGATGAACGATGGCATTCATCCCACCCCGGCGGCCCAGCCCCAAATCCGCGATAAAGTGGCCCGCTTTATGGAGCCGCTGCTCAGCCAATAATTCGCCTCTCTGAGCCATATCCCATAAACAAACATCCCGCCGAAGCGGGATGATTTGTTATTGATTGAGAAAAACCGGTTGGCTGCCTCTCAGTTTTCCAGCACCTGGCGCAACCGCTCCTGCGTGACGCCCACCAGCAGATCGGGCTGGAACTTGGAGATAAAGCGGTCACAACCTACTTTCTTGACCATGGCCTCGTTGAAATTGCCACTGAGTGAAGTATTGAGGGTGATAAAGAGATCGGACATGCGCGGATCGCTGCGCACCTCGTGGGTCAGGCGGTAGCCGTCCATCTCCGGCATCTCGGCATCGGTGATCATCAGCAGGATCTCGTCGGTCACCTTCTTGCCAGCATCGCACCACCCCTTGAGCAGGGTCAGCGCCTGCAAACCATCCTGACACTCGATCACCTCAAGCCCAAGCTGGCCCAGGGTCTCGCGCACCAGATTGCGGGCGGTGCTGGAGTCATCGACGATCAGCACTTTGCGGCCATGCATCTCGGGCAAGATCTCCCGATCCAGCACCTCTTCGGAGATCCGGATGTCATAGGTAATGATCTCCGCCAGCACCTTCTCCACATCGATGATCTCGACAATCTGATCGACCCCCTCTTCCGGGATCCGGGTGATGGCGGTGAGGTAGTTGGCGCGCCCGGCCGAGCGCGGCGGCGGCAGGATATCCTTCCAGGTCATGTTGACGATGTTGGCCACCTGCCCCACCAGAAAGCCCTGAATGGTACGGTTGTACTCGGTGATGATGAGGTTGGATTCACTGTCGATGGGCATGGGGCGCATACCGATGGCGCTGCGCAGGTTGATCACCGGGATCGAGGTACCGCGGATATTGGCCACCCCGCTGATATTGTGGTGGGAACCCGGCATCTTGCTGAGGTGGGGCAGCTTGACCACTTCCCGCACCTTGAATACGTTGATGGCGAACATCTGACGGGTGCCGAGACGAAACATCAACAACTCGAGGCGGTTTTCACCCACCAGTTGAGTTCGTTGATCAACGGAATCCAATATACTCGCCATACGCTGATATCCATCTGATTATTAATCGACTCTATTATAGAGGCTGCCTGTCAGGAAAGGCAGACGCATTTTCAACCAGAGCGACCAATCAGACAAAAAAAGTGAGGCCGAAGCCTCACTTATCTCATTGATTTTAAAATCAATAGCTACATACGGATTTCCAGCTGCCATCGGTTGCCTTGGGCTCGCTGCTGGTCCACCAGTTCGCCTGCCACACCACCTTGTTATGGGTAATGCGATCGCCGCCATTGGCATGATCCCCTTGCGGCCAGCTCGGATAGGCCTTGTAGGCCGCCGGATTGACGTTCTGGCTGCTGCAGCTGGTGCCCGGATTCTCACCGCCACCCGAGCCCAGCACGGCCTCCGGCAGGGTCGGGAACTCAGCCTTGAGCCCGATGGTCTGGCTGCCGCTGATGATGCGCATCCCGCTCGGCACACCCGCCGCAGGCAGGTAGTAGGTCATCGCGACTTCAATCTCGGCCCCCGGCGCCAGGGTCTGCCAGCCCGGCAGGTTCATGGCGACCTTGTGGAAGTCCTTCTCGTTGGCTATGCCTTCCGAGTTGTCGTTGCCACCACTCTCCACCACTTTCAGCCCCATGCCACTCTGATCCGTGATGGTGTCAGAGGTGGAGGTGGGCACCAGAAACTCGATGCGCGCGCCGCCCGGAATGGTCTGGGTCGACTTGTTGACCAGCTTGAGTTTCGGGTTGATCGGGTAGTTGGAGTCCCCTTCCTTGAAGCCGGAGAGGCTGACCTGGATGTCGAGCTGGGCGCTCGGCGCGGCCAGATCATTCTGCTTGGTGTTGTACGGGGTTGCCTTGGCGAACTTGTCGTAGGCAAGAGTAGTCAGGGTGCTGCCCATCCCGTACTCGTTCTTGGCCGGATCGAAGGCGTAGTCACCCGCCATCTCCCAGAACATCACGCCCCCCAGACCGCGCTTGATGATGTAGTCCAGCTTGTGGCCCATGGACTCTTCATCTTCGGTAGAGAGGAACACCTTCTTCTCTTCGTTCCACAACCAGGGCGCGTGGGCCTTGTCATCGTAGTAACGCACATACTTGCCCTGCATCACGTGAGCCGGATTGTTGGGATCCAGACCCCAGGCGGTGCCGTAGCTCGGCAACGTGGTGATGCCGAGGCTGGCCGCATTCTCCAGGTTCTTGGCATGCCACATGGGAACGGCGCCACCGCCGATCTCTTTGCCATTCTTGTCGAGATCATGCCAGATGTTGTCGATGCCGACCGCACCGTTGCCGCACGGAATGGTGCTGCCACCGGTGCCCGGCTGACAATCACTCTGACTCGGCAAGGCCGCCTTGCCACCCAACCCGTGACTGCCACCACTCACCCCCTGCCAACCGCGGGTGTAATAGGGCACACCGACGTTGATCTTGCCGGCCGCCAGCGCACCGCGGAAGTAGTGGGCAGACCAGGCGGCGTTGAGGTAACCGATGCCGCCAAACTGGGTCTGGGTATAGACGCCCCAGTGGGAGAGCTCGGGGTCGGCATTGTTGTCGAACAGCGCCGCGTTGTGACCGACAAAGTGGTTCCAGGCACCGTGGAAGTCATAGGTCATCAGGTTGACGTAATCGAGGTACCGGGTGACCTGGAAGTTCTCCATCCCGCGCAGCAGATAGGCCGAGGCCGGTGAGGCGATGGTCAGCATGTACTTGCGGCCATCTTCGTTACCGGCGTTGTCGAGCCGCGCCCGCAAGGTCTTCATCAGCACCTCGTAGTTGGCAAACAGCTTGGCCCGGCACTGGTTGGAGAGCGGGAAATCGTTGGGGTTGCCCGCATCCTTCATCGAGGTGGGGTATTCGTAGTCGATATCGACCCCGTCAAAGCCGTACTGGCGGATAAAGCTCACCGCCGAGTCAGCCAGGGTGTTGATACCGGCAGTATTGACCGAGCAGTCACCCTTGGTGGTGGCGGTGTAGAAGCCCCGCGTATCGGCCCAGCCCCCGACGGAGATGAGGGTCTTCACATCCGGATACTGCTTCTTGTACTTCGACAGCAGGTTGAAGTGGCCCTTGTAGGCAAATTCAGGATCCATCTCGGCACCCGGCACACCATCCCAGGTCATCTTGGTGGCAGCGTCGTCCACCTTGACCTGATGGCTCTGTTCATCCACCGCCGCGAAGGCGTAGTTGATGTGGGTGATCTTGTTCCACGGAATATCGCTCACCAGATAGGCGGGCAGGCCATTCTTGCCGGTGCGCCAGGAGGTGAAGTAGCCGATGACCCGGCGGGCATGGTCATCCCCCATGCACTCGTAGCCATCCGGACGGTAGATCTGGCGGATATCACAGGAGAGGTTACCGCCATCGGGCGGCAGCGCGGCTTCCTCGACAGTGACGGTCACCGCCGCCGACTCGCCGCTCAGATTGGTCTTGTCTGTGGCCACCAGCTTGAGGGCGGCACTGCCCTTGGCATCCGGCGTCCAGTTCACCTGCCAGGGGGCTGTGGTATCTTCGCCCACCTTCTTGCCATCGACATAGAGCTCAACTTTGGCCACATCGTTGTTGGCATCGGTGACATTGCCACTCACCGCCACACTGCGACCCAGGGTCACCTTGGCGCCGCTGGCCGGGCTGCTGATGCTCGCCTTGGGCGCCTCTGGCGCGGCCACGGCGGCGACGCTGAAGCTGGAATCTGCCTCGCTCAGCAGCTTGCCATCTTTATCCAGCGCGCGCGCTTTGAGGACATGGGCCCCCACACCGGCGGCACTCCAGCTGGCATTCCAGGGCGAAGCGTTCGCCGTGGCGACCAGCTTGCCATCGACAAGGTATTCGACTTTGACCAGCGCCGTCACCGGGCCGCTCAGGGTCACCGCCAACGCCACGCTGGCGCCTTCATTGAAACTGGCACCGGTAGCCGGTGAACTGACGGCCACGCCGAGCGCCGGAGGGGGCACTTCGCCGCCATAGAGCTTCCAGGCATCGGCCCAGACCACGCCGACACCCGGCTCATAGTGATAGGGGGATGCCCCGCACCAGCCTGAATAGGGAAATTCTTTGCACTCGTAGAGGGCGCCGACGTTGCTGACGATATCGCCAGCCTTGTAGGCCGTGCCGGACTTGTAGGCGGGATAAGCGGCCTGAGCCCAGGCTGGCGCAGCCGCAAGGGCGACCAGCATGGCAAGCCTGCTGGGTCTGAAGAGCTGTTGCATATTGTTATCTTCCTTGTTTTGTCTTGGCATGGTTCACCAAGGCAAAGAACAATCGCAACCTGCGTGATGGGCGCAGACAACTGGCAATGGACCTGCCACAAAAACCACCCTCACCCAGGGAAACCCCGCTATCTGGATCCATGATCCAGACCGGAGGCATTGCGCCCCGACATCACTGCCGGTTTGCCCTTTACCTGGGTTCCGTGAGGAACGAGCCCAGTATAGAAAGGCAACACTCCCCCCTCAATCTTTATTCTCAAAGAGAATTATCCCCTGCCACGAAAGCGTCATGAACACAGGGTTAGAATTGATTGATTTATCAAAAAAATCATACTGTTACAGGGATCATAAAAAACGCTTTTCCGCACCTTCTCAGATTCGCTTAATGTGCGTTGGCTCACTGGTACGACATGCCAGAAATGTGACAATGCGCGCCCTTGGTCAACGAGCCAAGGCTATGGAATCACTGGCAAAAATAAAAAAGGAACACCTATGAAAGGTACTCGAACCCTGCTGTCGCTGGCCGTGGGGCTGGCACTTGCATCTCCTTCTGTCTACGCCGCATTTACCTGCCCAGCTGACGGGGCCCTCACTCCCATACCGGTTATTCAAGGTATTGGTGACAAGAGTCCGCTCATTCCAGCCGATAAATTTGAAAGCCCGCAAAGCGTAAATGTCAAAGCTGTTGTCTCGGCACTTGGAGAAAGTCTCAATCAGGGTTTTTATCTGATTGATCCCACTGGAGATGGCAATCCACAAACCTCGGATGGCATTTTTGTCTTCCCGGAAGACAAAAACTTCCTCAATAACAACCCTGATATCAAGCCTGGCGCCCAAGTCTGTCTGGAAGCCAAAGTCGCCGAATATTATGGCCACACCCAGTTGAAGCTAGTCAAAGATGGTACAACGCCAAGGATGGAGGTACTTGCTCAAGGGGTGGCCCCCGCGGCAACCCCCTTCCGGGTACTGGACAATGAAAACTTGGCCCGTGCACTTGAAAGACATGAAGGGATGCGCATCAGGCTCGATGCAGATAGTGCGCTGAAGATCAGCCGTAACTTCAGCTATGACTACGCCGCCAAGCGCAACAACCTTGTCCTATCCCACATGGAACCACTCTTCAAGCCAACACAGCTGTATGCAGCCAACAGCAAAGAAGCCAAGGCATTGGCCAAAAACAATGCCCGCAACAGAGTGTTTCTTGAATCAGATGTCAAAGCCGCTAATGGCAAACTTCCCTGGCTACCTAACTGGGAACCTGAGCTGGGCTACTTGCGAATCGGCGATGCGCCGGTCAATCTGGAAGCTATGGTGAGCTACAGCTACAACGAATACCGGCTGATTGTGCCAAAAGATCAGATGATTACCGTAGGTGACTTATTGCGGACCAGCGACAACGATCGCCAAAATGCCCCTGCCCGAACCGCTGGATCAGATCTGCGAGTCGGCAGCTTCAACGTACTCAACTACTTCACCAGTAATCCTGCTATTGGTGGAGCACTAAACCCCCTGTGTGGCAGCAGCTACAGCGATGCATGTAACCGGGGCGCCAAAAATCTGGAGGACTTCCAGCAACAGCGAACCAAAATCGTCAACGCGATCACCGAGATGGATGCTGACGTGCTTGGCCTGATGGAACTGGAAAATAACGGTTTTGATGATCATTCCGCCATCAACGATCTGGTGCAAAGTCTCAATGCCAAGCAAAAAGATTCAGGCAAGCAGTACAACTTCGTAACTGTGCCAAAATCACTGCTCGATCAGGAGCGCTTCTTCGGTAGCGATGCCATTATGGTGGCGATGATTTATCGGCCAGCCAAGCTGACCCCACAGGGTGATGCCAACATCATCACACTACCGGTACAAAAATATCAGGATGCGAAAGGTGCCGAGAAGCAGGCTTCACAGCGCGACGCTCTGGTGCAGACCTTTACCGTCAAGGGCAGCAAGGAACCACTGACGTTGGTGGTCAACCACCTCAAGTCCAAGGGGTCAGGCTGTCTGGAAAATCTGGATGGCAAAGAGCCTGCCGACCTGCAAGGCAAATGCACAGAGTTTCGGGTTTCCGCCGCCAAGGTGCTGGGTGAAGCGGTCAGCAAACTGCCGGGCCAGGTAATGCTGGTAGGTGATTTCAACTCCTACGCCAAAGAAGACGCGATTAGAGTGTTGACCGACTATGTGCCAACCGATAGCCAGCGCAAGATCGTTTCGGCGGCCAAAACCTTCCTCGGCGACAAAGTCTATGAACAAACCGGCAGCGAAGTCACCAAAAGCTACGGTCTGATCGACCTGAATGTCAAATTCAACAAAGAGAAGGCCATCTCCTACAGCTATGAGGCTGAGCTCGGCACCCTAGACTACGCCCTCGCCAACCCGGCGCTGGCCACTAAGGTAGTGGCGGTCGCAGACTGGCATATCAACTCATACGAAAGCAACCTGTTCGAATACGTACGGGACTTCACCGGCGACATGATCAAGTCTGACAACCCCTTTAGCGCCTCCGACCATGATCCCATCATCGTCGACCTGCGACTGGAGAGCGATGCCACCAAACCGGACACCTCATCCGGTGGCGGTGCGCTGGGACTCGGCCTGCTGGCCCTGCTGCCGCTGGCCTGGCGCCGTCGCCGTTAACCACGGCGCATCTGAATAGTGCAACCAAAGCCCGCGAGACCCGCGGGCTTTTTCGTTGGAGCAATGGATTTACATATAAAAAGCGCAGAAGTATGGGGAAAAGGAATGCGGGAGCAAACAAAAAGGCCACCGCGATGCGGTGGCCTTTTTGCTTCTTGTAACAAGAATTTGGTGGAGCTACGCGGGATCGAACCGCGGACCTCTTGCATGCCATGCAAGCGCTCTCCCAGCTGAGCTATAACCCCAACTCACCTCGGCGCTGACGAAGTTATCTCCGGCAACGGAGGCGCATGATAGGCATCACCCGCTTTGCTGTCAACCCTAAAATAACTGCGATTGATTCGTTTAGTCAAAATTGCAGCAGTTCGCTGTTTTTACCAGCAAGGAGCACGCTATCTCTCTGTTTTATGTCATAAATCGGCTCAAACCCCGATAACGCGCAAGTCATCAGGCATGCTTCCTTCTCTATATATGGCTCTCGCTCGCTGGCCTCTTTTGCTGGCTGGCAAGCAGGTTCTCCCCCGTCACCCCGGGAAAGCCTTTCCATAAAGAGCTTTGCATTTGAAAACCCTTTCCATGATTTTGGTAAATTTACAACGCAAAAAGTTGATCCAGCTCACAAATGGCCATAGGATCAAACCGTGACCTAGGTCACACACCATAACCATAAATGACAGAGCGATGAGGTAAACCATGTTTGAGAATCTGGCAGTCCTGCTCCGCCTCAAGGGCGCAACCACCAAGAGCGGCATTGTAGAGAAAGATGCCTATGCACCATCCACCCGTGAATACTACTTCCGCTACGGCAAATGAGCCGTGAAAGTATTTCACCAATAATAGTAATAAAACTACATCACACACATCCTGTCGCAGCGCCATCAGGTGCTGTCCTGTCTCGGCCAGAGCAATACCTCGGCCACACCTGAACTCCACCAAACAACAATGGGGCCCGCAGGCCCCATCTTTTATTGCATCGGCTCATTGCCGGATCACAGCTTGATCCAGGCATCGCTCCATGCGGTTCCCTTGCCGGGCTCATAGGCCCAGGCGGCACCGGAACACCAGCCGGTGTAGGGATGCGGTTTGCACTCGTAGCTGGCGTCGCCATTGCTGACGCGCTCGCCCGCTTTGTAGGGGGTGCCTGCCTTGTAGGCGGGGTAGTCGCCATCCGGCGGCGTCACGCCCCCCTCTTCCCCTTTGACCAGCAGGGCGTGGCTGGCGCTACGGCTCAGGCTCCCTTCATCGGCCACCGTCAGTTTGATATCCAGTTTGGTATCGCTGGCCGGCTTGGGCAGAGTCAGCTCCAGGGTCACCTGATCCAGCGCCGGGGCCGCGGCGCCGGCCGGAATGGTCCAGGCATAGCTCAGCGGCTTGCCTTCCGGATCGCTGGAGTGCTGGGCGGACAAGATCACCTTGCTGCCACCTTCAGCCTGCGCCGGGCCGGTGATAGCGGCCACCGGTGGCAGGTTGGTGCCGCCACCATTGTCTTCAATCACCAGCTCGGGATAGAAGTGCTGGACGCAGCGGCTGTAGTCACCCTCCTTGAAGGCGCTGAAGCGGGTCTGGTAGCCCACCAGCTTGCACGCATAGCTCTTGCCGCCGTTGGGGTTCTCGGCCACATAGCTCCAGTCCTGCTCCCAGTAGATGGGCAGGGCACCGGAGCCCTGGTTGTCAAAGTACTTCATGTTCTTGCAACCGAGCACTTCGTCAGCGGGAACCGCCACGGCCAGATAGTTGGCAAATTCACGATAGTAGTTGATGCGGTTCTGGGACTGCGCGTGTTCGGCACTGCCACCACACTCCACCCCGCCGTTGATGATCTGGGTGGTCACCCCGAAACCGGGTACCAGACCGTTCTGCTTGTCGTGCTCGTTCGGCTGCCAGGTGCCGTCGATGACATGGAGCATGGAGGGCTTGGGCGGCTGCGGATAGGTATAGAAGAACACCGCGCTGGCGAGGTTCAACCAGCTGTCGGCCACCAGCTCCGGCTGGTCGAGCAGGGTGCGCACCGTGCCGAACATCGCCTCGGAGAAGGGGCCATAGTTGTAGTTGTAAGAGAGCTGCTTGGCACCGCGACCGAAATAGCTCTTGAACTCGCCATTGTCGAAGGTGCCGCATGGCCACTGCTGACCCTGCCATACACTGGGACTGCACTCGGCGTTGTAACCACCGCGCATCGCTTCAGTCCACCCCATTTCACGGACATAGACCAGCGCCTGACGCCACTCGGCCTCCGGACGCCAGCTCTCGTGGCCGCCGGTCTCCTGGGCGAAGTGGGCGAACATGGTCGCCAGGGTCTTGCGACAGATGGCCTCGGCATCACGACCATCGCTGTAGTTGCTGCACAGGGCCGGGAACTTGGCGGCCGCCTGCAACAGGCCGCGATAGGTATACTCCGGAGCACGCAGCGGGAACAGGTAGTTGAACTGGCTTTCGCTCAGCAGGCTCTCTACCAGCTTGACGTTGTCCGGGTTATTGGCACGACCCGGTTGCACCGCTTCCACCACCAGATTGTCACGGGTAGCAATGGAGGCCTTGACCGCTTCCATCGCCGGGAAATCGGTCAGCGCCTGCTCTTTGGCATCCAGCTCGGCCTGGCTCATGTAAACAGGGGTAGTGCTGCCATCCGGCGGGGTGGGGGTCGGCGGCGTGGGCTTGTCATTGTCATCGCCATTATCCGGTGGGGTCACTTCCCCTTCGCCGATCAGTTTCCACGGGGTATCCCACTCGTTGGCCACCGCCATGCCGGGAGTCTGACCCGGATTGACCCACCACTTGGCCTCGAACACCTGGCCGTTGTAGTTGACCTGGCTACCGCCCGGATAGGATTTGTTGATGTCATATGCCTCGGCCGCCCACAGGTGGCCGCTCAGCATCAAGCTGGCAAGCTGGCAAGCTGGCAAGCTGGCAAGCTGGCAAGCTGGCAAGCTGGCAAGCAGAAGGGTGATGCGATTTTTTTTCATTATTGTTGCTCTCTGGCTAAATTTTTCAGCAGGAAAAGACGGGGTCTGAACAGACCCCGTTACCATCATAACGATCTCGACTTAACGGCAGCTTGCCGCCCCGACATCCAGCCAGACATCGTGCTTGCCCGGCTCGTTGCCCTGGGTCCACCATTTGGCCTTCCACTGACGGCCGTTGTGGTTGGTCAGATCACCGCCGTTGTAGGCAACGGCCGCGTTCCAGCCCAGATCAACCTGACTCAGCAGCGCCCACTGATCGGCGGAACGGCTCGGCTCATTGCCCTGAGTCCAGTACTTGGCACGCCATACCAGCTGGTTGTGGCTCACCTTGTCACCGCCGTTATAGACCTTGCTGACCTGCCATGCAGGGACGCTGGCTGCTTCCGGGTCGGTGGTATTGCAAGAGCCCCCCTCACCGCCTTCGTTGATCGGGGTAACGGTGAGGCGGGTTGCCGCGTTGGCGTCGAGCGCACCGTCAGAGACGGTCACGGAAAGGTCATAACCGGTTTCGACATCGACCGCCGGGCCGGTGACCACCAGGGTGGCGCTGCTCTGGCCGGTCGCCGTGATACCGGCAGGCACTTGCCATTGATAGATCAGCTCGTCGCCATTGGGGTCGGATGCCTTGGCAGTGATGCTCACCTGTTTGCCCGCTTCCACCTTGACGCTGGCGGGCAGGGTGACCACTGGTGGCAGGTTGGGTTGCGGCGCCTTGTTGGTCACCACCACCTCATCCCTGGCGGTCAGTTGATGGTCATCGGTCACGGTCAGCTCGAACACCAGCGCGGTATCGGCGCTCACGGCATTCACATCGACCCGCACCTTGGCCTGAGTGGCATCACCCAGCACGGCTTGTGGGCCGGAGAGCTGCTTCCAGCTGTACGTCAGGGTGCCTTTTTCCGGATCGTGAGAAGCGGAGCCATCCAGCGTCAGGGAGGCCGGACCGGTCACGGTCACATTGCTACCCGCGTTGGCAACCGGCGGCTTGTTGACCGGCGGGGTGATCCCCTCGCCATGGCCGAGCCCTTCGTGCATGGCGTTGAGGATGTCGCCGTTGTCGGCATCGATCTCCCAGGAGAAGAGACCGCCCAGCTTGTGAGTCAGCACATACTGGCCTTTCGCCTTGACCGAGCGCTCGTCGTCATAGGTGATCAGCTCGCCGGTGGAGGGCTTGAACAAGGTGGCCGCTTCGGCGGTCTCGTCGTAGTTGTACTCCCAACCCGCGCCCATGTGGCCGTTGACGATGTGGCGATAGTCCAGCACGCCATCTTCCCAGGTGCCCTTGATCTTGCCGGTGGCAGTGCCGGTGAAAGGATCGTTGCCCTGATAGCCGCTCACCCCTTTCCAGCCACGACCATAGGCCGCAGCCCCGATCACCAGCTTCCCGGAATCGACCCCCTGTGCCAGCAGTTGCTGCACTGCTGCATCGGTGTTGTAGCGCTTGTTGGCCGAGCCATTGGTGGCCTGGTACAGGTTGGCCTGATGGCCCAGAGAGGTGTTGCTCCAGCCACCGTTGTAGTCGTAACTCATCACGAAGAGGTGATCCATGTACTGCTGGGCAGCCTTGTAGTCCACATCCTCAATCTTGTCGTAACCGGCACCGATGGCAGAGGTGAGCTGATAGGTGCGACCGGTCTCGGCTTCCAGCTCGTCGAGCATGGCGCGCAGATCCTTCATGATCAGCACATAGGTTTCACCATCCTTGCTCTTGTCCCCCAGATTGGGGTTGGCACCGTCGCCGCCCGGAAATTCATAGTCGATATCGACACCGTCGAAGAACTTCCAGGTCTGCAGGAACTCTTTGACCGAGGCGACGAATACGTCACGCTTGGCCTTGTCATGCATAAAATAGAAGGGATCAGACAGGGTCCAGCCACCGACGGAGGGGAGGATTTTCAGGTCTGGATAGGCCTGCTTGAGGGCCATCAGGTTACCGAAGTTACCCTTGTAGGGCTCGTCCCAAGCTGTCAGTGCCCCCTGTCCCTGTTGTATTGCCGCCCAGGGATCGTGAATGGCAACCTGGAAATCCTTACGACCAGCACATGAATTCTGAAGTGCACGGAAACTGTTGCCGTTCTCGATCTCCTTGAGACTGTCATTGAGACCATCACCACCGCAAATCGGGGTGAAGCCATAGAGAATATGGGTCAGATTCTGCGCAGGGATCTTGTCTACCGTAAATTTGCGGCCATAACCCCCCCATTCGACAAAATAGGAACCAACCACCTTGTCGGATTTATTAACATAGGGCTTATTATTCTCCTGCAGAGCGCTCTTGAGCGGCGCGAGGTGGCTGCCATCGGTGTCGGCGACCACGATCTCCTTGGCATCGGACAGAGTGCAGCCATCGCCGTTGCACAGCGCGACCTGCATCTGATAGCGGCCCCCCTTGTGCACCTTAAAGGTGGCGGTGCCTGCCGCCGACGAGGGACCGGACCAGACTTCCTGGCCATCCAGCAGCACCTTGGCACTCTGACCAATATCGCCGCTCCAGATGTTCCAGGTGACGGTCACATCGGCGCCATCCTTGACCTTGACCAGCTCGTTATAAGCGGTCGCAGACTGATTGACTTCGACGATGGCAAACTTGGTGGGGCCCCAACCGATGGCGGGTTTGCCCGGTGCGGCAGCATGAGCGGCAGATGAGGCGAGCAGAGTACCGACCATCATGGCCAGCAATGCGGGTTTTGGACTTAGCATATTGCTTTCCTTTACGTTATGGAAAAACGAAAGGGCAACGCAACACGACAGGTAACACAAAAATGGCCACCCCTTGGCAAAGGCAGCCTGCATAACTCTGTGGTGGCCCCGCTATCCTAGGTCGATATGTCCCTTAGACCGGAAGCTTTGCGTCCCGACTTTTCAATCGGTTTGCCCTTGTCACAACTTTATTCTTGGCGATAAATAATCGCAGATTAACTTTAAGGTAATTCGGATAGCTAAGCAAATCCGACCATTGCCAGCCAAGCTGTTGCCAAGCTCACATTTCACTCACTTTTTTAGAATTAACGCTTAATAAACAGACTCATGCATGAAAGGAATGTCATCATCCCCAACCGAAGGCGGCGCGCCATTTATTGATCCAAATCACATCAACACGATAAAAATCAATCAGTAAGCGTATTTCACATCAAAATACCCATCTGCATCGCAATGTATGAATATATAATCGCCGTTTTGCATGACCATCAGGTGCCTTCATGCCCAGCGATCTCCCCTCACGCACCCGGCTATCCAGATACGACAAATTTGTTCGCCTGACGGTCTACACACTGCCACTGGCGGGGATAATCCTGCTGCTCAACAGCCTCAACGGCTGGCAGAAGGCACCGCTTGCCTGCACCTTGCTGCTCCAGAGCTACCTTATCTGCACCATCTGGCTCTATCGCCACTACCGCTACCATCTGCAGCGCCAGTGGCAGCATCTCAGTGAGGCGCTCCGGATCAACGAAATCACCGCCGAGCTGGCCCGCAACTCGGCGCAATACCAGACCGAAGAGGCCTTTCTGGAGGATCTGCTCAGACGGGCCGTGATGTTGATCCCGGGGGCCGAGATGGGCTGCCTGATCAAGCTGCTGCCGGGCACAGGGATGTTGAGATATGAAGCGGCCATCGGCATGGATCTGGTGAAACTGCGGCGGATCAATTTACCGCTTGAGCACACCTTTCAGTACAAGCTGACTCAGGGGCGCTGCAACAAAACGCTGCTGATCAACGACCTGTCGAAGATCAATGCCACCATGCCCCTGTCCGAACAGGACAAGGAGCTGCTGGTCAACTGCAGCGACCTGCCCATCCGGGCCACCCTGGCGACCCCAATCCATATCGATGGTCAGCTCTACGGCATGATCAATATGGACAGCAGCAAACGTCATGCTTTTACCCGCTACGACAGCCACCTGATGGCAATTCTGGCGCGGGATATTCGCCACGCCATCACCATCTATCAGCAGTCCCGCCGCATCTATCAGCTGGCCAATACCGACCAGCTGACCGGCCTCGCCAATCGCCAGCAATTCGAACTCGCTCTGCAGGCACAGCCGGAAGGCACCCTGCTGCTGATCGACATGGACAATCTCAAGCAGCTCAATGACAGCTGCGGCCATCTGGCGGGTGATCAGGCCCTGCGCCTGATCGCGGATGGCATACGCCAGCACTTCGGTCAGGGGGTGATTGCCGCCCGTTTTGGCGGGGATGAATTTGTGCTGCTCACCACTCTGGCACCGCCCACGCTGCAACAGACAATGACTATGCTGGCGACCATGCTGGCCAGCGCCTCCCCCACTATCTCGTGCAGCATGGGGATGGCCCCCTATCGCGGCGACTTTGCAGCCGCATTTGCCAGGGCCGATGCAGCCATGTATCAACACAAGCGGCGCCGCAAGGAGCAGCAGGCGGCACAGATGCCAGCTATCGGGGAGAGCATCAATCACTAGCCCGCAAGGGCCGCAGTCGTCGAGCAAGAGACAAGAAGGGAAGGGAAGGGAAGGGAAGGGAAGGGAAGGGAAGGGAAGCGAAGCGAAGCAAGTTGGCAGGCCTGCCAGCATTTAATTGTGCGGGGAGAAAAAACGGGGCATGACTGGCATGCCCCGCCACTATTCCACGCTTATTTACAGCTGGCGGCCCCCACATCCTGCCAGACATCGTGTTTACCGGGCTCATTGCCCTTGGTCCAGTACTGCGCCTTCCACTGACGACCGTTATGGGTGGTGATCTCGCCACCGTTGTAGGCCACATTGGCATCCCAACCCAGTTGCACCTTGCTCACCAGCAGCCACTGATCCGCGGTGCGGCTCGGCTCGTTGCCCTGAGTCCAGTACTTGGCCTGCCACACCAGCTGGTTGTGGCTCACCTTGTCGCCGCTGTTATAGGTGCTTGCCGCTTTCCAGACTGGCCAATTGATCGCATCCGGATCAGTCGCCGTGCAACCACCGCCACTGCTGGCCGGTTTGACCGTCAGACGGGTTGCCGCACTGGCATCCAGCCCGCCGTCGGAGACGGTGACGCTCAGGTCATAGCCGGTGTCGCTGGTCACGCTCGGGCCGGTGACCACCAGAGTGGCGCTGTTCTGACCCGTTGCGGTGATGCCTGCCGGCACGCTCCACTGATAGGTCAGGGGATCGCCATTCGGATCGGAGGCGGTCGCCTTGAGGGTCACCTGCTTGCCCGCCTCCACAGAGGCCGTGGCAGGTACACTCACCACCGGCGCCAGGTTGACTTGCGGCGCCTTGTTGGTCACCACCACCTGATCACGGGCAGTAAGGTTGTGGTCATCGGTCACCGTCAGCTCGAACACCAGATTGATGTCGGCAGCCACCGCGTCCAGCACCACACGGGCCTTGGCCTGAGTGGCATCGAGCAAACCAGCCTGCGGCCCGGAGATCTGCTTCCAGCTATAGCCGAGTGCGCTGTTCTCTGGATCGTGGGAGGCCGAACCATCCAGCGTCACCTCGGTCGGGCCGGTCACCTTAAGGTCACTGCCCGCATTGGCCAGCGGCGGCTTGTTGGCCGGTGGCGTGACGCCACTGCCGTGACCCAGCCCCTCGTGCATGGCGTTAAGGATGTCGCCGTTGTCGGCATCGATCTCCCAGGAGAAGAGGCCACCGAGCTGATTGGATAGCACATACTGCCCCTTGGCCTTGACCGAACGCTCGTTGTCATAGGTGATGAGATCGCCGGTCGCCGCCTTGAACAGATAGGGCCCCTCGGCCACCTCGTCATAGCCCTGCTCCCAGCCCGCCCCCATCCGGTTGTTGACGATGTCGCGGTAATCCACCACCCCGTCCTCCCAGGTTCCCTTCACCTTGTCAGTTGCCGTACCGGTGAAGGGGTTGTTGCCCTGATAACCGCTCACCCCGGTCCAGCCACGACCATACATGGCGGCCCCGACCACCAGCTTGCCGGGCTCAACACCCTGCGCCAGCAACTGCCTGACCGCCTTGTCGGTGGTGTACTTGGTATCGGGATCCCAGCTCGCCGCATAGAGGTTGGTCTGGTGACCCAGCTCGGTCTTGCTCCAGCCACCGTTGTAGTCGTAGGTCATCATGAAGATGTGATCCATGTAGGGCTGGGCCGCCTTGTAGTCCACATCCTGGATCTTGTCGCCCCCCGCCCCGATGGCCGAGGTGAGCTCATACTGGCGCCCGGTCTCGACCTCCAGCTCGTCGAGCATGGCGCGCAGCTCCTTCATCAGTACCACATAGGTGGCACCATCGCTCGGGCTGCCCAGTTTCGGGTTGGCACCCTGACCACCCGGATACTCCCAGTCGATATCCACGCCATCGAAGAACTTCCAGGTCTGCAGGAACTCTTTTACCGAGCCGACGAACACATCGCGCTTGGTTTTATCACCGAGGAAGTAGAAGGGGTCGGATAGGGTCCAGCCGCCGACCGAGGGGAGGATCTTGAGGTTCGGATAGGCCTGCTTGAGCGCCATCAGGGCGCCAAAGTTGCCCTTGTAGGGCTCGTCATGGGCGGTGAGGCTGCCTTGCGGCATCTGGATGGCGGCCCAGGGATCGTGCATCGCCACCTTGAAGTCCGCCCGGCCGGCGCACGCCCGTTGCAGCGCCTGGAAGCTCCCTTCGATCTCCTTGAGGCTGTCGTTGAGGCCATCCCCGCCGCAGATGGGGGTGAAACCATAGAGGATATGGGTCAGGTTCTGGGCCGGGATCTTGTCAACCGTAAACTTGCGGCCATAGACTCCCCACTCCACATAGTAAGTCCCCACCACCTTGCCGGACTTGTTGGCGTAAGGCTTGTTGTTCTCCTGCAGCGGTGCCTTGAGTGGCGCCAGATGGCTGCCGTCGGTATCGGCGACCACGATCTCCTTGGCATCGGAGAGGGTACAGCCATCGGCGTTGCACAGCGCCACCTGCATCTGGTAGCGCCCCCCTTTCTTCACCTTGAATTTGGCGCTGCCCGCTGCGGCCGAGGGACCGGACCACACCTCCTGACCATTGAGCAGTACCTTGGCACTCTGGCCCAGATCGCCGCTCCAGAGGTTCCAGTTCACCTCCACATCGGCGCCATCCTTTACCCTGACCAGATTGTTGTAGGCAGTGGCCGCCTGATCGACTTCAACGATGGAAAACTTGGTGGGGCCCCATCCGATAGTGGACTTGCCGGGCGCCGCAGCATAAGCGGACGAGGCACAGCATAGACCGACCGCGAGGGCCAGCATGGTAGGCTTTGGACTTAGCATTTTTATATTTCCCTATTTCGTTATGTTGGCAACGAAAAGGGCTACGCCCTGACAGGGCACAGCATAGACCGACCGCGAGGGCCAGCATGGTAGGCTTTGGACTTAGCATTTTTATATTTCCCTATTTCGTTATGTTGGCAACGAAAAGGGCTACGCCCTGACAGGTAACGCAGACGGCAGTGCGGCCTCTTGGCAAAGGTGCACAACAACCTGTGGTGGCCCCGCTATCTCAAGTACGGCTCATCCCTGGACCGGAAGCTTTGCGTCCCGATCTTGCGATCGGTTTGCCCTTCGGTTACTTCATTTGCGATGCAAAAAATCGCATCCCGACTATAGAGTGAGCCAATCCGGTCTGCCACTGTCGGCGTTCACCGACAGTGGCAAGCCAATAGAGTAACTGGCAGCCATTACGCAGGAAGATGAAGATATCTTCGCCAATAAATCTCTGTTATCGGCATTCATCCATGACCAGGGCCTGCGGGATCATTGCACGGTTTTGTGAGCCGGTTCACGGCTAGCCGCCCCGGATGCGGCTAGCGCAGCAGCAGACTGTTCATCAGGGCTCGCAGTTTGAGCGGTTTGACCGGTTTGCTGATGTAGCCATACCCCCGCTCGCGGATCTGCGCCTGCAACTCGCTCTTGCGATCGGCACTGATGATGATGCCTCCCAGCTCGTCGCCACACACCCGTTGCAGGGCAGCCAGCGCCTCCAACCCGGTCTTGCCGTCGTCGAGGTGATAGTCGGAGAGCACCAGTCTCGGCACAAACCCGTCTGCCACCAGCGCCTCGGCTTCGGCCAGATCGACGGCGCAGCGCACCTCGCAGCCCCAACGGCCGAGTAGGGTGCTCATGGCGGTCAGAATGTCCCGCTCGTTGTCGATACAGAGCACGGCTACACCTTCCAGCTGGCTGTCACGCACCACCGGCGCCGCCAGCTGATGGGCCGTGACCGGCCGGGTCGCCAGATTGAGGGTCACCGCAAAGACCGATCCCTTGCCCGGCCAGCTCTGCAATGTGAGCTGATGACCGAGCACCTGCGAGATGCCGCGGGCGATGGCAAGCCCCAGACCCAGCCCCTGCTCCTTTGCGGTGCGGGAGTGATCGAGGCGGGAGAACTCGTCGAAGATCGCCTCCTGCTTGTCCTGCGGGATGCCGGGGCCGTTGTCCCACACCTCGATGCGGATCTTCTCCCCGATCCGGCGACAACCGAGCAGCACCCGACCACCCGGGTTGTAGCGAAACGCATTGGTGAGGAAGTTCTGCAGCACCCGGCGCAGCAGCCGCACATCGCTGTGCACCGCATGCTTGCTCTCCACCACCGAGAAGTGGATCCCCCCCGCCTGCGCCAGCACGCCAAACTCCGCCTTGAGGTTGTCGAACAAATCGCGCAGGGCAAAATCGAGCTTCTTGGCCTTGAACTTGCCCGCTTCGAGTCGCGAGATATCGAGCAGATCGGTGATGAGATCCTCGGTCGCCCCCAACGCATCGTCGATATGGCGGGCGATACGAGCCTGCTCGCCAGCCGCGGGCAGCATCTCCAGCAAGGAGGAGGTAAACAGCTTGGCGGCATTGAGCGGCTGGGTCAGATCGTGGCTGACCGCCGCCAGAAAACGGCTCTTGGAGTGGTTGGCCCGCTCCACCTGCTGGTTCACCAGCAGCAGCTGACGGTTCAGTTCGGAGAGCTCATGGGTGCGCTCGGCCACCCGCGCCTCCAGATGTTCGTTCGCTTCGCGCAGCACCCGCTCAGCATCGCGAAACGGCGTAATGTCGGTAAAGGTCATGACGAAGCCGCCAGCGGGCATGGGGTTACCCTGCATCTCGATCACCCGCCCGTCGGGGCGCTCCCGCGCCGAGATATGGGCGCTGCCGCGCTTCATAAAGGCGACCCGCCGCGCCACGTGATCCTCGATATCACCGGGGCCACAGAGCCCCTGCTCGGCGTTGTAGCGGATGATCTCCTCGATGGAGCGCCCCGCCTGAATAAGACCCAGCGGATAGTGGAACAGCTCGATGTAACGGCGGTTCCAGGCTACCAGCCGAAGCTCCCTGTCCACCACCGAGATCCCCTGCCCGATATGCTCGATCGCCCCTTGCAGCAGACCGCGGTTGAAGCGGAATACGTCGGAGGCCTCATCGACTATGGTGGCGATCTCCTCGAGCTGCATGTTGCGCCCCTGCAGGGCCGAGGCGAGCACCAGCCGTGCCGACGAGGTACCAAACACCCCCGCCAGCAGCCTCTCGGTGTGGGCGATCAATTCGGCCGAGGCCTGCATCTGCGGAGCTAGCGTGCCGCCCCGCTCACCGGCGAAGCGACCAAAGGCGCGCTTGACCCGGCTTGAACCGACGAAACGGGCCGCCAGCATCTCCAGCTCCTTGACCGAGACCCGCGCCTGATAGAGGGCGGCGGTATCGCGGCTCGGCTTGCCGACAAAGTTGGCCGCCTGCAGCCGCTCGCTCACTGCAGGGCGAGACAACAAGGAACCGGCCACATAGCCGAGCAGGTTGAAGAGCAGGCTCAGGAAGATGCACCAGGCCCCGAGACTCAGTTCGCGAAACGCGGGCCAGTCCGGCGGCGCCAGCAGCTCGGCCAAGGGCGAGCCCGCCAGCAAGCCACTCTCTACCAGCAGAGTCACGAACCAGAGACTCACCCCGAGGCTCAACCCAAGATAGACCCCCTTGCGATTGCCGTGACGCCAGTAGAGGCCGAGCAGCAGGGCCGGCGCAAACTGCGCCACCGCGCCAAAGGAGAGATAGCCGATGCGGGAGAGACTGGTGAGATCGCCGAGCCAGAGGTAGAGCCCCCAGGCCGCCAGCAAGATCAGCAGGATGGCGCCACGGCGCACCTGCAACAGCAGCCGCACCAGCCGCTCGTCGCGCCCCTGCCGCCAGAAGCGGCGCAGCAGCACCGGCAACACCAGATCGTTGCTCACCATGATCGCCAGCGCGATGGTGCAGACGATCACCATGCCGGTGGCCGCCGAGGTGCCGCCGAGAAACGCCAGCATCGCCATGCCATCGAAACCGAGGGCCATCGGCAGACTGATCACATAGGTGTCGGAGGCCATATCGGCACCCACCCACTGCTTGCCCGCCAGCGCCAGCGGCCAGATAAAAAGCCCCATCACGAACAGGTAGAGCGGGAATATCCAGCGCGCCCAGTGCAGATCCTGCCCCTGATTGTTCTCCACCACAGTCACATGAAACTGGCGCGGCAGGCAGATGACGGCGCACATCGCCAGCACCGTATAGATGGCAAGCTCCAGCAGATTGCCGGGGCTCACCGCCATCACCTGTGCAAAGAAGTCGCGGGTCACCTGCTCGTGGGCAACGCCGGGTTTGCTCAAGATCAGCCAGAGGGCAAAGCCCCCCACCGCGATAAAGGCCAGCAATTTGACCACCGACTCGAAGGCGATGGCCACCACCATCCCCCTGTGGTGCTCGGTGGCATCAAGATGGCGGGTACCGAACAGGATGCTGAACAGCGCCAGCAGCAGAGTGACCCCGAGCGCCAGCTCGCTGGTATTGCTGGTCGGGCTGATGCCGCCACTGTTGACCATCAGCAGATCCAGCCCGGTGACGATGGCTTTCAGTTGCAGCACCAGATAGGGGAGGATCCCCATGATGGCGATAAGGGAGATCACCATGGCGAGCCGCTGGGATTTGCCGTAACGGGCGGCGATGAAGTCGGCAATGGAGGTGATATGTTCCCGCTTGGCCACCAGAATGAGGCGCGCCAGCAGCCGCCAGCCAAACAGGAATACCAGCATGGGACCAAGGTAGATGGGCACCGGCGACCAGGGGGATTCACTCGCCTGCCCCACGGTACCGAAGAAGGTCCAGGAGGTGCAGTAGACCGCCAGCGACAGACTGTAGAGCAGCGGTTGCCCCTTGAGACGGTGCCGTTTGTGCTTGTCTGCCACGAAAGCGATCAGAAACAGCAGCCCCAGATAGGTGAGCGACAATCCGATCAGCAGCCATCCCTGGTGCATCGATAACTCCTTGTCCATGTTGAGTTTTTGTATACAGCCTCGCCAGTCTAGAGAGGCAGCAGCCAAAAGTCATCCCCTTCGGGCAGATTGAAATTATCGTTTTTCAATAAGTTTTGCCTTGACTGAATATCGTAAAACGATAAACATTCGCCCATCTGCATATTGATAAACAATAAACTTCACGCCATTTCGCCAGCGGGATGGCACCCACCATGAGGTTCATGATGAGAACGACCAAACTCGAACGCCTGAGCGTTCTAATCGAGTGGCTGCTGCTGTTTACCCTGCTCGCCACCCCCACCATTACCCTGATGGAGACCTGGTCCCACCTGTTTGGCGGCAATGACCTGCTGCAAGAGGAGCTCAACCAGATCATCCACAGCAGCGGCTCGCACATTCTCAACGGCGTACCGCTGGCAAATGGTGATACGCCGTCCCTCGACCTCTTGCCAGAGTCCCCCCTTACCATTGCCGATTATCCGCTGCGCACCGCCAACCGGCTGCTCGGCACCCTGGTGCAGTTGCTGCCGGATCTGGTCTTTATGCTGATGCTGTGGCAACTGCGCCAGCTGTTTCGCGGCTACCGCCACGGCCTGCTGTTCACCTTCGAGCAGATCCGCCGCTACCGGCAGATCGGAGTGCTGCTCTGCGTCTCCTTCCTGGTCGAGCTGATCCAGACCCCCTTGCTGGATACCGTCCTCACCATGAGCGGCCCCGAGATACATGGCTCCGTCTCCATCAGCTCGTCCGATTTCCGGCTGCTGCTGGCGGGCCTTATCGTACTGGCGCTGGCACTGGTGATGCGCGAGGCCAAGCTGCTGGCCGACGAACAGCAACTGACGGTGTGAGGATCCTATGCCTATCATCATCCGGCTCGACGCCCTGCTGGCCGACCGTAAAATGACCGCCCGCGAACTGGCGCAGCGCATCGACATCACCGAAGCCAACCTCTCGATCCTCAAAAATGGCCACGCCAAGGCGGTGCGCTTCTCCACCCTGGAGGCCATCTGCCGTGAACTCAAATGCCAGCCCGGCGATCTGCTGGGCTACGAGCAGGAGCGCTAACCCCCTTATGAGTCGTCATATCACCCTGTTTGCCCTGTGGCTGCTGCCACTGTGGGCCTGCGCCGCCGATGGCGCGAACGGCCCCCGCTACCTTATCGAGCAGGGCGCCAGCGCCAATGTGCTGCAAGTACGCCTCACCATGCAGGGCGAGCCCCCCTTTACCCTGCTCCCCGCCCGCCAGTTGCCGGGCAGTACCGCGCCGGTTTCCTCCGCGCTGGTCTGCCTTGCAGACAACCAGCCGGTTGCCCTCAACCAGCCCTTCCCCTGCAAAGAGGTTGGCTGGCAGATCACCCTCACACCGGCTCCGGCACTGGGGGCGGATGCCTCGGCCCAACAGTCGCTGCTGTTTGCTCCTAACCAGTGGCTATTGACCGAGTGGGGCAATCTGGTGCGCCAGCTTGGGAGCCGCCAAGGGAAGGTCTGTCTGCCAGATGGCAGCTGCCAACCGCTGCCGGATGTCAACCAGCCGCCGCTGATCCTGCCATTTGGTCTGGACACTGTGCCCGTCACCAAGCCGGATCCGCGGCTGGTGCTGAGCCATGACGAGACCGCCAATCAGCTCGATCTGCCGGCCTTGCAGCAGCAACTGAATGAGATCATCGACTATCTGGCCTTCCAGCTCGATGTGGATCCGCCCACTCACCCATGGCAACTGGTGTGGCTGGGGCGGGATGTGGCGACCCGCTCCCTCGGCGGCGCCTCCGGGGATCAGATGTTTGTCGCCAACTACCCCACCATGGCTGGCAAACCGACGCCACAGGCGCCCCTGCGCCTGCTGCGCACCTCGGCCCACGAGGCGGTGCACATCCTCAGCGCTCGCCGTGCTGCTCCACAGCCCACCTGGGTCAACGAGCTGGCCGAGCGGGGCAACCAGCTGCCCCATAGCGAGAGCGGCCTTTATCAGGCGGCCCGCGAGGTGCTGGCGGGCGATCGCTCCTACTACCCGATCTTTTACGTCAAGGGGAGCGCCTTCTGGGAAGCGCTGGAGCGAGAGCTGCAACACAATGACGCCACCCTGGCGCAACTGTTACCCCAACTGGGCTGGCTACCGGATGGCCGCTTTGATGCCGCCGCCAATGAGCTGCTTGCTGGCACCATCGGCTCGGATACCTGGCGCCGTCTCAGTCGCCGCTATCTTGGCGAGCAACAGTAACGCCGCAAACCGCAGCAACGAAAAAGGGAGAGCCGTGGCTCTCCCTTTTTCCAGGTGATGATTCAGACAGAGCTGTATCAGGCCGGAGCACTCTCCTGTGCAGATGGCGCAAAGGGGCGCAGCCGCAGGAAAAACACCGGCAACACCACCAGCACCATCAGGAAGAAGATGCCACCGCCGATAGGCTCGAACAGTACGCCACAAATCGCCATCAGGGCCGCCACTGTCATGCCGAGACCAAGGGCCGCATAGAGCGCCTGAGTCGGGATCAACTGCTCGGCAGGCAGCTGGCGAGTCATGAAACGCACCGCCCCCAGATGGCTCATGCCAAACGTGACCGAGTGGAGCAACTGCCCCAGCACCAATACCCACAACTCGGTCGAGGCACCCAGCAATACCCAGCGCACCACACAACCGATGGCACCTGCGATAAAGAGGCTCTGGGCGCCAAAGCGCTGCAAGAAACGCTTGTCGGCGGCGAACATGCAGATCTCCGCCACCACCCCCAGCGCCCAGAGATAGCCAATGATGGTGCCGCTATACCCTTGCGCCTTCCAGTAGATGGCGCTGAAACCGTAATAGGCGGCGTGGCTCCCCTGCAGCAGAGCGGTCAGCAGCAGGAAGCGGCGCACCGGTGCGCTGCGCAGGGTTGCCAGCAAAGAGGCTTTGGCGCGCTCGCCCTGACTATCCTGTGGCGCCGGATAGAGCGGCAGCCAGCTGAGCAGCAGCATCAGCACCAGCCCCGCCACCATGGTGTGCAAAATCCACTCGCTACCGAAGTTGCCCACCAGTGCCCCCACCAAGGTCGAGGCGACGATAAAGGCAAATGAGCCGCACAGCCGTACCTTGCCGTAATCGAGGTGGGCCTGCACCACCATACGGGTCGCCAGCGCCTCTCCCACCGGCATCAGGGTCGGATAGATAAAGTTCGCCAGCAGGGTCAAGCCCACCAGCCACCAGAGGTTATGACTGAGGTAGAAGCCGAGAAACGCCAGCAGACTGAGCAGGGAGAGCAATCGGGTAACCGGCAGCAGATGGCCCGCCCCCTTGATCTGCCCCATCACCATCAGGTTGCCAGCAAAGCGGATCGCCATCCCTGCCCCCAGCAGGAGGCCGATCATCTCGGCGCTGACGCCCACCCCCTCCAGCCAGAGCGACCAGAACGGCAAGTAAGCGCCGTAGACAAAATAGAAGGCGCCGAAAAAGAGCGCTAACCAGGAGAACGCGGGCATAGATCCTCTGCAACCGGATGACGGGAGCAGAATGATAACCCATCCGCCCCCACAGATCCCGATGGAAACCCCACGAAGAAAACGAAAAAACTTCAATAAAATTGAACCATTACCGAAGAAGCGGGGTCTACTTGATAACACCTCCTCCTGGTTAGTGTTGCAATCCTTCCACCCGCCCATGGCGGGTTTCTTTTTTTAGGCAAACATCTGCCCTGCGCCATCGTCACAACATGGCGGCCGCAAAAAAGGGGCCGAAGCCCCTTTGATCATCTGCGTCTGTTGTTTGCTCTTTAGAATACGTATTTGACCCGTGCGCTCAGGTTACGGCCCGGTTCGGTCATCAGGCTGTTATCGGAGCCTTCGGCACGACCGGCTATGCGCTCGTAGCTGGTGTACTCCTTGTCAAACAGGTTGAAGACCCCGACGTTGAGCTGCAGGTCGGTCATCGGGTTGAACTGGGCGTACATATCCACCACACCCCAACCGGCGCTCTTCACGTAATCGTTGCCTTTGGCATCCTTGCGCACCTTGTCCATGTCGTCGGCAAAGCGCAGCGCGGTGTTGAAGTTCCACTGGGACTGTTCCAGACGCACACCGACCGAGCCGTTGAGCGGGCTCAGGCTGTTGATGTAGTTGCCATCCCCATCCTTGCCTTCAATGTAAGCCAGGTTGCCCCAGACATTGACGATGTCGTTGAGCCAGTAATCCGCCTTGGCCTCAACCCCTTTGGTAGTCGCCTTGCTCAGGTTCTGGTACTGGTAGACGGCGGTGCGCCCTTGTTGACCCACTTCCACCATCTCGATGAAATCATCGAACTTGTTGTAGAAGCTGGCCACTTCGTAGCTAAAGCCGTGGCTGTTGCCACGCACGCCGAGATCGATGCCGTCGCTGCTCTCAGGATTGAGGTTCGGGTTGGGCTCGATGCGATAGCCGTAAGCCTGATGGTTCAGGGTGGAGAAGGCGCTGTCATACATGGGGGCCTTGAAGCCGTGGCTGTACTGGGCGAACAGGTTGGCCGCCTCGTGCGCCTTGAACACCAGACCCAGCTTGGGTGACAACTCCCCTTCGGAGAACTTGTGCAGCTGATCGCCTGTGTAGGCGGGATCGTTGTCCGGGGTCATCCGGTAGTAGTCATAACGGGCACCCGGGGTCAACACCCAGCGCTCGCCAAACTTGATCTCGTCAAAGGCCCACAGGGCGCTGCGTTCGCTGGTGGTCGCCGGGAAGCTCAGCTCGTTGTAGCCGACAAAATCACCGGGAGTGGTCGGCCCCTTGTAACGGGTACGTTCGTTGTCGGTATGCTCGTATTCAGCGCCCCAGGCCAGACGGTGATTCGCGACCGCCTTGTGGAACTGCAACTGGGCGCCGATGTTCTTCTGATCGAACACATTGTGATCCAGCGAGTTTTTGGTCACATAGGGGTTGCCGGGGCTGACCGGATACTTGGACGAGGCGTACTGATCCAGCGTCTGCTTGGTGCGACCGAAGTAGACCTTGGTATCCATCCGATCGGCCCAGCCTTGATTCAGTGCGATACCGTGATCCAGCACCAGCGAGAGGTTGTCGGTCTGCTTGTCGGTGATGGGCTGATCAAAGACACGGGCAGTACCGGTCCCCACCTTGTTGAGCTTGACCGCATCCGGCTCCTCGCCATCGGTCAGGTAGTCAACGGTCAGCTTGAGGAACTGCTCATCGGAGAGATTCCACTTGCTCTTGAGCAGCAGGGCGTGGGTACCGATGTCGAAGTCGTTCTTGCTGGAGTCGTAATTCTGGGTCACCCCGCCATCACGCCAGGTGTAGCGCAGCAGGTTCTCCACCTCGCCGGTGCGCAGGGCGCCAGTAAAGCCCGCCATCTTCTGGTGACTGCTGGAGGCATAACCGCTGGTCACATCCAGATAGCTATCCTTGCCCTTAAGGAAGTCGCTGGCATCCTTGGTGGTGATGGCAATCACGCCACCCAACGCATCGGAGCCGTAGGCCGCAGACGCCGGCCCCTTGGCCACTTCCACCTGCTTGATCATGTCGGTATCAAAGTAACTCTGGCCGACACCGCCCTTGCTGTAGGCATCGTTCTGGCGCACCCCGTCGCGCACCACCTTGACCCGGTTTTCACCCATGCCGCGGATGACGAAGGTCTGGGCATCCCCCTGACCGCCGAGCACGGTCACACCGGGCTCGTAGCGGAACAGGTCGGCGACATTGGTGACGACCTGCTCTTCAATCTGCTTGGCGGTGATCACCGAGATGGGGCCGGAGACATCTTCCAGTTTTTGCTCCATCCGTGAGCCGCTGACGACCACGACTTCATCCGCCTTCTGGGTGGCAGCAAAGACCTGGGAAGAGAGACCGGCTGCCACGGCGAGGGCAACCAGAGAGAGTGCGTTATGATGGGTCACAGCGAATCCTTATTGAGAACTGTTATCAAACAGGCCGCATATTACCCAGCTCTCGACAAAGATCAACAATAAACGAAATCATTCTCATTTTGCTTTGAGCCAAATTGGTTTTACACTGTCGCCATGTGTTGCCCTAATTCTGTGTTAGCCCCCCGAGATGCACCGGCATCCGGGTATATCTGCCGTGAGATCCCATGATGAGACGACTTCCCCTGCTCGCCCTGCCGCTGCTGTTGGCAGCCTGTGCCACCCCCACCCAGCCGACCGTGTCATCACAGTTGCAGACGCTCTATGACTACCGGCTGAGCAGCGAGGGAGCCGCAGACCTGACGCTGGAGCAGGCGATCGCGCGCATTGCCGACGCCGACATCATTCTGGTGGGTGAGCTGCACAGCCATCCCGCCGTGCATCTGTTGCAATCGCGCCTGCTGAGCGGGCTCTACACCGCCGGCCAGCAACACGGGCGGCCATTGGCCCTCTCCATGGAGCAGTTCAGCCGCGCCGATCAGAAGACGCTGGATGCCTATCTGGCGGACAAGATTGGTGAAGCGGCATTGATCCGCGAAGGCAACGCCTGGCCCAACTATCCAAGCGACTACCGCCCGCTGGTAGAGTTTGCCAAGGTGCACCAGATGCCGGTGATCGCCGCCAACGCCCCCAAACCGCTGGTGAGCTGTGTCGGTCAGGAGGGGGCTGAGTGGCTCGACAAACTGCCAGCCGCACGCCGCAGCCAGCTGGCCCGCCAACTGACGCTGGGGGATGATCCCTATCGCCAGAAGTTTATGGCCTCCATGCACCACGGCGATGCCGACAGCAACGCCCGCCGCTTCGCCGCCCAGACCAGCTGGGACGACACCATGGCCGAGAGCATGGTGGATTATCTCGCCAAGCACCCGGGCCAGCAGATCATGCATATCGCCGGCAATTTCCACGTCGAGGGGGGGCTTGGGCTCGCCAGTCGCATCGCCAGCCGCAATCCGGCACTCAAGGTGGCACTGGTCGTGCCCCGTACAGATGAGACCTCTGTTGCAGATCGCGCAGCCGATGTGCAGGTAACCATCATGCCGCTGCCTAAGCGCTGGCAAAACAGTGACGAGATGAAGCAAGATATGGGCGCGCTGCATCAATCCCGCAGTCGTGACTGCAGCCAGTGGCTGCAACCCTAATCTTCAAGGAAACGGCGGGTAAGAAAATGGATGTGTTACTGATCATCGATGTGCAGCAAGGCTTGTTCAACGAGCCCCGTTACCACCAGGAACAAATGCTGGCCAATATCAACCGGGCGGCGGCCCATGTCAGGCAGCAGCAGGGACGGGTCATCTATATCCAGCATGACTCGCCCCCCGGCACCGAACTGGAACCGGGCACCCCGGGTTGGCAGTTGCACAGTGCGCTGCAACCGGGCAAGGGAGAGAACCGGGTACGCAAGACGGCCTGTGACAGCTTTCTCGACACCGAGCTCGCCTTCCTGCTGGCCGAGCAACCGGTCGATCGACTGATTATCTGTGGCTGTGCCACCGATTTTTGCGTCGACACCACGGTGCGCAGTGCCGCGTCTCATGGCTTCGAGGTGCTGGTGTTGAGCGATGGCCACACCACCGCCGACCGCCCGCACCTGAATGCGCCCCAGATCATCGAGCACCATCACTGGATGTGGCGCCACCTCAGCCTGCCGGAGGGGCGCAGTGTCACCCTGCTCACCACCGACGAACTGCTGGCAGTAACACCCGCCCTGCAGCCGTGCTAATCTGCGAGCCTCGCCTCGTTTCTCACTGGAGTCTGTCGTGCGCCTGTTGTCTGCCACCCTGTTGTTGATTGTTCCCCTGCTGTCGGCCTGCTCCAGCTTGCCCGGACAGAAGTATGACGGGCCGGAACCCCTGTTTCTGACCCATATCAACGAGGAGGGGAGCAAGCGCTTCACCTTTGAAGCCGCGCCCAACGACACCTTGCCGCGCGGCCTCTCGGCAGCCCAGAGCCAGCGGCTGCTGGAACAGCGGGAAGCCTTGCAGGAGAACCTGCTGACCGAGACCCTGGCGACCAAGCAGTATTGCCGCCAGGGCTACATCGTACTGAGCCAGACCTCCTGGAAGGTACGGGGAGAGTGCAACGAAACGGCCACCGACGCCGATCGTCGCGCTTTTCCCAACAAGGCCAGCTGGCAGGATTGAACAGGCCGAATGAGATAACGCAATAAAAACGGGCAGCCAATTGGCTGCCCGTTTTGTTATGACGGCTGTCGTGGTCAACAGGGATCGTCAGACCGGCGCATCGGCCGGGCTGGTGAGCTCGGCACCGTTGTCGATGCGCTTGTGCCCTTCCACCAGATGGACGAAATCCACCAGCTCGTCACCGGAGACCGCGAACGCCTGGCCGAAGCCCTTGACGAATAGCCCCTGCTCCGGCTTGAGGCGGAACAGTTTGAAATCCTTGAGGTTGGAGAGACCCTTGATGATCTCGCCAAAGCGCCCTTCCAGCGCCGCGACCGCCTTGCTCCAGCGGGCGTCGTCACGGGCGACCACTTCCGCCACCGCATCGAAGGTCAAGCGCTTGCGGGCAAACAGCTCGCGGGCACCGCTCTCATCCTCGATCAGCATCAGGGATACCCGGGGCACCTGTTGCAGGTTGCGGGCATGGCGGGCGATCTCGGAGATCAGCACATAGTAGCCATCTTCCTGCAGCACAAACGGGGCATAGCTGGCGTTGGGATTGCCTTCACCATCGACGGTGGCGAGCTGCAGGGTGCGGCAGCTGTCGCGAAACTCGCGGATCTCCGGTTGCAGGCGGTTCTGCAGACGCTCCTGACGTTCACTCATGCTTTGACTTCCTCTTGAGAGTTGTGGCGCAGCGCCATGAAACGGGTGACCTGATCGGCCAGCAGCTGGCGTTTCTCGTCGCGCCCCAGATAGACCTTGAAGATGCAGCGGCCGGAGTGACCGAAGAACTGGAAGGAGTGCCCCTCCTTGCCCATGAACAGCTTGCTGACCAGCGCAATCCCCGCCACGTTGTCGAGCTTGAGGTGACCATGCAGCTCACCGTCGCGGCCCATCAGGTTGTAGTAGCCGCGTGCGTCCTTGCCTTTCGGGAAGGTGGCTTTTACCTCGAAGATGGATCCTTCGGATTCGACGATGGTGGTCACCGGGCCCCAGTCGGCCAGATCTTCCAGCAGACCCTGCGCGCGATCGGCGGGCAACAGGGTCACCAGCTCGGCGGGCAGATGACGAACCACCTCCCATTCGCTGATGGCAAGCTGGGCCGCCAGAGTAGACGGATGAGCGCCGGGATCCTGCTCCAGCAGCGCGTGAATGCGTTGTGCAATGCTCATGTTTTCTCCCTCTGCGAGACCGTGTCGTCCCGCTGTTTATCATGGCGGCTACTCTAATAAAGCACCGAAACCAATGCAATTGATAATTGCTATCATTATCAGTGCATTTTTTTCAAAGCCTTGATATTCTCGGCGGCACACCCGTTTCATTCACCCCTTCGGAGGTTAGCATGGGCCGTCGTCTTGCCCTCGCCATCACCCTGCTCTGCAGTTCACTGCCCCCCTTATCTGCCGTTGCCGCCGACGGACAGCAAGAGCGTATCGTCAGTATCGGCCCCGCTACCACAGAGCTCATTCTGGCCCTTGGTGGTGAATCGAGCCTGATCGCCACCGATGTCAGCAGCCCCTTGCCAAAAGGGCTGCCCAGGGTGGGCTATCACCGGGCACTGGCCGCCGAAGGGATCCTGAGTCTCTCCCCCACCCGACTGGTGGGCAGCGACGAGATGGGCCCGGCCCCGACCCTGGATCAGCTACGCCGTGCCGGGGTCAAGGTGGAGGTGCTGGCTACCGCGCCGACCCTCGCCAACCTCAACCAGCGTATCGACACCCTCGCCAGCCTGCTGGGCGACAAAGCCGCTGGCGATCGCCTGAAGGCAGAGATCCAGGCCCAGACCGATCAGCTGGCGGCGCAAGCCAAACAGAACAAACCGCTCAAGGTCGCCTTCCTGCTGCTGCACAAGGGGCAACCCACCAGCATCGCCGGAGGTGACACCACCGCCAGCGCGCTGGTCTCGCTGGCGGGTGGCATAAATCCGGTCGCCGAATTGCGCAACTACAAGCCGGTATCCGCCGAATCCCTCATCGAGATGCAGCCCGATCTGGTGCTGGTCAGCGGTCGTGACTGGCAGCAATATGCTGATCCGGCCAAGGTGCTGGCAGAAGTGCCCGCCCTGGCCGCCACCCCGGCTGGCAAGCGCAACGCCATTCACGCCATCGACGGTCACGCCCTGCAAGGGGGCCTGAGCCTCAACTCCCTGCAACAGGCGAACCAGATCGCCCAGTGGATCAAGCAGGGGTCATGATGCGCTTGCCCCTCTCCTGGCTGCTGGCCTTCACCACGGCCGCACTGGCGCTGTTGCTGCTCGGTTCGCTGGCTATCGGCCCCATGACCCTCACTCTGGGCGAGAGTCTGCGGGCGCTGTTTGCCGGGCAGGAGAGCGGGATTGAGTCGCACAAGCTGCTGATCGTGCAGGAAATTCGCCTGCCGAGAACCCTGCTCTGCATCGCAGTGGGCGGGATCCTCGGGCTCTGTGGCGCCGTGATGCAGGGACTGTTTCGCAACCCACTGGCTGACCCTGGCATCATAGGTGTCTCCGGCGGCGCGGCGCTCGGTGCTGCGCTCGCCATCGTGCTGCTGGCCCCCCTCGGCCAGCAGTTGCAAGCCACCATCGGGGTTGGCCTGCTGCCGCTGCTCGCCTTTCTCGGCGGCGCGCTCACCACCACCCTGGTCTATCTGCTCGGCACCCGTGAGGGAGGCACCTCGGTCACCGTCATGCTGCTGGCCGGGGTCGCCATCACGGCGCTCTCCGGCGCGGTGATCGGCCTGCTCACCTATCTGGCCGACGATCAGATGCTGCGCAACCTGAGCCTGTGGCAGATGGGAACGCTGGCAGCAGGCAAACCGGCCGATGTGGCGCTGGCCCTGCTCACGTTGGCGGCCCTGCTGTGGCTCTTTATGCGCGATGCCAATCCCCTCAACGCCCTGCTGCTGGGTGAGGGGGAGGCCCGTCATCTGGGGGTCAATGTGCAGTCCCTCAAACGCCGCCTTATTCTGCTCACCGCAGCGGGCGTCGGAGTGGCGGTGGCGGTATCGGGGATGATCGGCTTCGTCGGGCTGGTGGTGCCCCATCTGGTGCGCCTGCTGGCGGGCCCCAACCATGTCAGGTTACTGCCACTCTCGGCCCTGCTTGGCGCCGCCCTGCTGCTGGCGGCCGACATGCTGGCGCGCACCCTGCTGGCCCCGGCCGAGCTGCCGGTGGGCATCATCACTGCCCTGCTCGGCGCCCCCTTCTTCATCTGGCTGCTGGTAAAAGGCCGCCGCGCCCTTTGATACGGACTGTTATGCAACCACTCTCATCCGCACTCTCATCCTCACTCTCCTCCCCCCTGTTGAGCTGCAGCCGGCTCAGCCTGCGACGTGGCCAGCGCCAGATCCTGGATGGGCTCGATCTCGACCTCGAGTGCGGCACCCTCACCGCCCTACTCGGCCCCAACGGGGCGGGCAAGAGCTCGCTGCTCAAGTGCCTGACCGGCGAGCTGGAATATGAGGGTTCCATCACCCTGTTTGGCGCGGATCGCCAGCAGTGGGACAGCGGCCAGCTGGCCCACCGACTCGGGGTATTGCCGCAAAGCTCCTCCCTCAACTTCCCCTTTCTCTGCGAGGAAGTGGTCGCCATGGGACGCTTGCCCCACAGTGAACCGGCGGCGCGGCGCGACGAGATAGTGGCGGCGGCCATGACCCATGCCGGGGTCGAACATCTGGCCAAGCGGCTCTATCCGGGGCTCTCCGGCGGTGAACGGCAACGGGTGCAGTTTGCCCGGGTGCTGGCGCAGATCTGGCAGGCCCCCTCCCCAACCGAGCAGGCCGAGCAACCCCGCCTGCTGCTGCTCGACGAGCCCACCTCGGCGCTGGATCTGAAATACCAGCATCAGCTGCTCACCATGGCGCGCGCCCTGGCCAGCCGCAATACTGCCGTGCTGGTGGTGCTGCACGACCTCAATCTGGCGGCGCGCTATGCTGATCGGCTGGTGATGCTGGAGCGGGGCAAGCTGATGGCCGATGGCACGCCTGCCGAGGTGCTCACCCCAACGCTCATCGCCCGTCTCTATGACTATCCGGCACAGGTGATCCACCACCCCGAGAGCGGCCTGCCGATGGTGGTGTGAAGGAGGGGCCGCCGGACGCGAAGACAAACGCTTTTATTTGCCTGCGTCTATTTGCCTGCGGCCAACCCCTCAAACTGCATTAAAATTCATCATCGCCAGATATGTGGTGTGAATATCCTCACACTTTGCTCAGGCAAAATCCCCGCAGCATCGCCGTCTACTTATAATGGCGCCGCCTCACAGAAGGCATAACTCATTGATGCTACGGAACAATTACAATGAAAAATATCAACAAAACCCTACTGGCTGCCGCCATCTCACTCGGGATGCTGGCTGGCTGCAACAGTGACAACGACTCAAAGGCAGCTGATCCCATGGTTCGTTTTGCCACCTTCAACCTCTCTTTTGACCGCACTGCCGCCGGTATGCTGACCGGTGAGCTGGCGCTGACCCGCACCGAGCAGGATGCCCTGCTGGCCCGCCTCGCCGAAGGGAGCCTGAGCGGCGCCACTGAAACCAAAGCCAAGAACGTGCAGCAGATCCGCAATGTGGCGGAGATCATCCAGCGTACCCGTCCGGATGTGTTCCTGCTCAACGAGTTCGACAACGACGGCAAAGGCGAGAGCACCGCCGATCTCAAAGCCTTCAACGACAACTATCTGGCCCACGCCCAGCATACGGAAGTGACGGCCATCAGCTATCCGGTGATGCAGAACTTCGCCACCAACACCGGCCTGATGAGCGGTTATGACCTCAATCTGGATGGCAAGGTCAACAGCGGCCCCGATGATGCCTGGGGCTTTGGCAACTACCACGGCCAGTACGCCTTTGCGGTGATGTCCAAATATCCTGTCGACACCAAGCAGATCCGTACCTTCCAGAACTTCAAGTGGAAGGATATGCCGGGTGAGAAGAACCCCATCATCGATGACTGCAACAATCCCAAGGTCAAGATCCCGGCCGGCCGCCAGTGTGGCGACGCCTGGTATTCAGATGCAGCCTGGCAGCAATACCCGCTCTCCTCCAAGAACCACGCCGATGTGCCGGTACGCATCAAGACCGAGAAGGGTGAAGAGGTGATCCACTTCCTGATCTCCCACCCGACGCCGCCGATTTTTGCCAACGCGGCGCGCCACACCGTCAAGCACAACCGCGCCGAGATCGCCTTCTGGAACGACTACGTCAAGGGTCTCAACTACATGACCGATGACAAGGGCACCAAGGGTGGGCTGGCCAAAAACGCCAAGTTCGTTATCGCCGGGGATCTCAACGCCGATCCGCAAACCGGCGACGGTGACCTGACAGCCATTCAGGCGCTGCTGGACAATGCCCTGATGAATCAAGCCATCACCAATGGCACCCTGATCCCGGTCAGCGAAGGGGGCCCGGAGTGTGTCAGCAAGGGGGCCGACTGCAAGCGCAACCTTGATCGACCCAACCCGGAGCGGATCACCAACAGCAGCGTACTGCAGCTGGATCACGTCATCCCCTCCGCCAACCTCAACGCGGTCAAGAGCGGCGTCTTCTGGCCTGCCAGCTTCGAGGCCGGTTATCACCTGGTCTATGATGCGAAACTCGGCATCGCCAAAGGGGTCAGCTCGGATCACCGTCTGGTCTGGGTCGATCTCAAACTCGATTGAGCCACCCACTGATAACCAATTCGGGGGCCTCTTGGCCCCCTTTTTGTTGCCGCAATATCGCCACGTCTGTCGCAGGCTCAAGCACCATGCTGAGTAACCAGACAGTTACCGCCCACCACGGCGTCAGACGATTCGGCAAATCGTGCGCTGCGCCACCATTCCGATAACCCTGCCTTGCAAGGGGGTATGGGCTTTGCTAATACTCCGCGTCCATTAAATGACCAACCATTACCGGGGCAACGAGCCGTGGCGTTTGAACAATTCACTCTGGTGATCTCGCTGTTCCAGCAGCTCTGCGTCTATCTGGTGATCGCCTGGCTGCTCTCCAAGACGCCGCTGTTCATGCCGCTGACCCAGGTGACCCTGAGCTGGCCCCACAAGATCCTCTGCTACCTCATCTTCTCCGGCTTCTGCGTCATGGGCACCTACTTTGGCCTGAGGGTCGAGGACTCCATCGCCAATACCCGCGCCATCGGCGCCGTGCTGGGGGGCATCGTCGGCGGCCCGGCCGTGGGACTGCTGGTGGGGCTGACCGGCGGCATCCATCGCTATTCGCTGGGGGGCTTTACCGCGCTCGCCTGCACCTTCTCCACCATCGCCGAAGGGCTGCTCGGCGGGCTGGTACACCGCCACTTCGTCGCCCGCCACCGGCTCGATCTGCTGTTCAGCCCCTGGGTGGTTGGGTCGGTGGCCCTGGTCGCCGAGCTGATGCAGATGGGGATCATATTGCTGGTGGCCCGCCCGTATGACGACGCCGTCCACCTTATCGAGAACATCATCGCCCCCATGCTGGTGGCCAATACCCTGGGGGCCGCCATGTTCATGCGGATGATCCTCGATCACCGCGCCATGCTGGAAAAATACTCGGTCGCCTTCTCCGCCCGCGCTCTCAAGATCGCCGAGCGGGCGATGCGGGTGCTGGACAAGGGCTTCACCCAGGAGGCGTGCCAGCAGATGGCGCGCATTCTCTACGAGGAGACCGGGGTCGGCGCGGTGGCCATCACCGATCGGGAGAAACTGCTCGCCTTCATCGGCATCGGCGAGGATCACCACCTGCCGGGCACCGCCATCAACTCCCGGCACACCTTCAAGGCGATCCAGCACAACGAGGTGGTCTATGCCGACGGCAACCTCATCCCCTACAGCTGCACCATCCACCCCGGCTGCAAGCTCGGCTCCTCGCTGGTCATTCCGCTGCGGGGGGAAGAGGGCTCGGTGGTGGGCACCATCAAGCTCTACGAGCCCAAGCGCAAGTTCTTCTCCTCCATCAACCGCACCCTGGGAGAGGGGATCGCCCGGTTGCTCTCCGGCCAGATCCTGGCGGGCAAATACAACGAGCAGAAGCGGCTGCTGGCCCAGTCGGAGATCAAGCTGTTGCAGGCGCAGATCAACCCGCACTTTCTGTTCAACGCCCTCAACACCCTGTCGGCGGTGATCCGGCGCGATCCCGAGAGCGCCCGCACCCTGGTACATAACCTCTCCACCTTCTTTCGCAAGAACCTCAAGCGCCAAGGGGACGAGGTGACCCTGGCCGACGAGCTGGAGCATGTGAACGCCTATCTGCACATCGAACAGGCCCGCTTCGCCGAGCACCTGAGCGTGCAGATCGACATTCCCGAGTCGCTGCTGGAGTACCGGCTGCCCACCTTCTCCCTGCAGCCCATCGTCGAGAACGCGGTCAAGCACGGCATCTCCCAGATGTTCGAACCCGGCCTGCTGACCCTGACCGCCCGGGTTGAGGCCCAGCGGGTGGTGCTGGAGGTGTGCGACAACGCCGGGCTCTATCAGACGAAACAGGAGGGGAGCGGCCTTGGCATGAACATAGTGGATCGGCGCATCAAGGCTCGTTACGGCGCCGAGTACGGGGTTGTCATCGACTGCGTCCCCCATCAATCAACCCGGGTGAGGATCACCCTTCCCTTGCAGGAGAGCCCATGCTGACCGCCCTGATCGTTGACGATGAACCCCTCGCCCGCGAGGAGCTGCGCCTGCTGCTGGAGCAGGCGGGCAATATTCGCCTGCTGGGAGAGTGTGCCCACGCCATGGAGGCGCTGCCCGCCATCCATCGCCTCAAACCCGACCTGCTGTTTCTCGACATCCAGATGCCGCGCATCAATGGGCTGGAGCTGGTGAGCATGCTGGACCCGGACTTGCGCCCCCACATCGTCTTCATCACCGCCTACGACGAGTTTGCCCTGCGCGCGTTTGAAGAGAACGCCCTCGACTATCTGCTCAAGCCTGTCACGGCAGAGCGGATGAGCCGGGCGCTGGAGCGCATCCACCGATTGCTTTCGCCAAAAGGTGAGCTGGCAGGCCAGCCGCTGCCGGACCCGACCCGCATCGCCCAACCCCTGCGCAGCATCCCCTGCACCGGCCATAACCGCATTCTGTTGCTGCCCCTTGGCGAGGTGGAGTTCATCCACAGCGATCTCACCGGCAACCGGGTGATCAGCGGCCAGCAGCAGGGCACCACCGAGCTGACCCTGCGCACTCTGGAAGAGAAGACCGGCTTCGTGCGCTGTCACCGCCAGTACCTGCTCAACCCGGGGCAGATCCGCGAAATCCTGCTGCTCGACGGCGGCCTGGCGGAGGTGGTGACCCAGGGCGGCCACAAGGTGCCGGTGAGCCGCCGCTACCTCAAGCCCCTCAAGGAGCTGCTCGATATTCCCTGATAAGGCGGGACGCCTCACCCCGCTCCCGCCCTGCCAACGACCACTCACCCTTTTACCGCGGCCGTCGGCACTCCCGCCAAACCACTCGGGGTCGCTTTTCTGCCACTCGCGGGCAGAACCCGGCCACTGACCTTTTCTTCGCTCCCCTTTCCCCACCGCATGAGTAGAGTGCAGCCTGAGCCCGGCCAGACTGGCCACAGGAAAAGGAAACTCCCCCATGCAACACGCAATCACTTTTGTCATTGCGGCCCTCTGCATCCTCGCCATTGCATATCGCCTCTACGGCGTGTTCTTTGTGCGCAAGGTGCTGCAGGCTGACGACAAGCAAGTCACCCCCTCCCACCAGCTGGAAGATGGCAAGAACTATGTGCCGACCAACAAGTGGGTCAACTTCGGTCAACACTTTGCCGCCATCGCCGCCGCCGGCCCGCTGGTGGGCCCGGTACTGGCGGCCCAGTACGGCTACCTGCCGAGCTTTCTCTGGCTGCTGATCGGCTGCGTCATCGGCGGCGCGGTGCACGACACAGTCGTGCTGTTCGCCTCCATGAAGCATCAGGGCAAGTCCCTCTCCGAGGTGGCGAAGGCCGAGCTTGGCCCCATCGCTGGCTGGTGCACGGGGCTCGCGATGCTGTTCATCATCACCATCACCATGGCGGGTCTCTCCATGGTGGTGGTACACGCGCTGGAGCGTAACGCCTGGGGTGTGTTCGCGGTCTTCATGACCATCCCCATCTCCATGGTGGTGGGAATTTGGCACAAGCTGACCGGCAACCTGCAAGCCGCCTCCTGGGTCGGGTTTGCCGCCGTGCTGGCCTGTGTCTTCTTCGGCCCCTATGTGCAGGAGAGCGCCTTCGGTGCCTGGCTGACACTGCGTGCCGAGACCATCAGTCTGGCGCTGCCGATCTACGCCTTCTTCGCCACCGCGCTGCCGGTCTGGCTGCTGCTCACCCCGCGCGGCTACATCTCCAGCTTTATGAAGATCGGTGTATTTGGTGCCCTGGTGATCGGCGTTATCTGCATCAACCCGGAGATCCAGTTCCCCGCCATGACCCAGTTTGTCCACGGCGGCGGCCCGGTACTGGGCGGCCCGGTCTGGCCCTTTATCTCCATCACCATCGCCTGTGGCGCCATCTCCGGCTTCCACGCCTTTATCGGCTCCGGCACCACCCCGAAACTGGTGGACAAGTGGAATGACATCCTGCCGGTCGCCTTCGGTGCCATGCTGGCCGAGTGCGTAGTGGGCGTGATGGCGCTGATCGCCGCCACCGCCCTGCACCCGGCCGACTACTTCGCCATCAACGCCACCCCGGAAGCCTTCGCCAAACTGGGGATGCAGGTGGTGGACTTGCCCTTCCTCTCCCAAGAGATCGGCATGGATCTGAACGGTCGTACCGGCGGCGCCGTGACCCTGGCGGTGGGCATGTCCTACATCTTCACCAAGGTGCCCTGGTTCAGTAACCTCGCCTCCTACTTCTTCCAGTTCGTGGTGATGTTTGAAGCGGTGTTTATCCTGACCGCCGTCGACTCCGGCACCCGGGTCTCCCGCTACCTCATTCAGGACTTCTTCGGCGAGTTTTACCCGCCCCTCAAGCGCATCGACTGGATGCCGGGCGCCATCGGGGCCAGCGTGCTCGCCTGCGTGATGTGGGGTTATCTGCTGATGTCCGGCGATATCGGCTCGGTGTGGGCGCTGTTCGGGGTCTCGAACCAGCTGATGGCCTCGGTCGGCCTGATTATCGGTGCCACCATCATCTTGCGACTGGCCAGCAAGCGCCGCTACATGCTGACCTGCCTGATCCCGCTGGCCTACCTGTTCGTCACCGTCAACTACGCCGGTTACTGGATGATGAGCAACGTCTACTTCAACGCCACGGCCAAGGGTTACAACCCGATGAACGGCATCATCTCCCTCATCATGCTGGTGCTGGGGATGCTGATCCTGCTCTCCGCCCTGCGCAAATGGAGCGAGCTGTGGAAGCTGCGCCAGCAGCCCTCCTACAAGGTGGTGGAAGCGACCGCCTCCTGATGGGCAAGTTGCTTTACCCCTGACATGACCCCGCTGCGGCGGGGTCTTTTTATTGGTGCTGGCTGGCGAGTTGACCGCGGCTCATTAATCCACCGCTTGGCATTGAGTTATCCATCCATAGCCGTTGAATGGACCCCCCGATCACAGAACCGCCGCGCCAATGGTGGTAGCATGCCTCCTCTTGCCATCCGGCCGCAGCGCGGATCCGGTGGCCCTCCCTCCTCCGCTTTCACTTTTTGAGGACGTATTGATGGAACTGCTTCTGCTAAGCAATGGTAAAGCCAACGAATTTCCGGGGCTGCTCGGCTGGGCCCGCGACCGGGTGCAGAGCCTGCTGGCCCGCAAACCGGTCAAGCGCATTCTGCTCATCCCCTACGCGGTGATCCGCAGCGACTGGGATGCCCGCGCCAACGATCTCACCGAGAGCCTCGGGATCGAGACCATCAGCATTCACCACTTCGACGATCCGGTCGATGCCATCAATCAGGCCGACGCCATCTTTATCAGCGGTGGCAACACCTGGCGCCTGAATCAGCTGCTGCATGAAAATGGCCTGATCGTGCCGATCCAGCGTGCCGTGCGCGAACGGGACGTCCCCTATGTGGGCTGGAGCGCCGGTTGCAACGTGGCCACCCCGAGCATCCGCACCACCAACGACATGCCGGTCTGCAACGCCGCCGTACTGCCTGCGCTGGGCCTGTTCCCGCTGCAGATCAACCCGCACTATCTGGATGCCAGCATCAGCGGCCACATGGGCGAGACTCGCGACGAGCGTCTGGCCGAGTTCTGCGCCATCAACCAGAGCGAATACGTGGTGGCCCTGCGCGAAGCGAGCCTGTTGCAGATCAGCGGCGATACCGTTGAGTACTGGAGCGCCCGCGATCAGGACTTCAAGATCTTCAAACATGGCCAGGAGCCGCAAGCCTTTATGGACGCGAGCCCGCTGGCCGAGCTGACGCCGTTCAAGGTGCGCTGAGCGCCACCGGCAAACGGGTCACTCACAACACCGTAGAAACGAAAGAGGGATGGCTCGGCGCCATCCCTCTTTTTTATCCTTTTCTTTCAGCTGGTTGCAGCATGATTACTCACCCTGCAGGGTCACCAGCACCTTGCGGGCGCCGCCATCGACGCGATGTTCGCCAAGCCAGATCCCCTGCCAGGTGCCGAGCGCCAGCTGACCATCGCGGATCGGCAGTTGCAGGCTCACCCCGAGCAGGGAGGATTTGATGTGAGCGGGCATGTCATCCGGCCCCTCATAGGTGTGGCGATAGTAGGGGGCATCCTCCGGCGCCAGCCGGTGCAGATGGGCCTCCATATCGCTGCACACGCTGGGATCGCAATTCTCGTTAAGGGTGAGCGAGGCGGAGGTATGTTGCAGCAGCAGGTGGGCCATGCCGACTCGGTAATCCGCCAGCATCGGCAGCTTGGCCACCAGCTCGTCCGTCACCAGATGAAAGCCCCGCGAACGGGGCTTCAACGTCAGCAGGCATTGCTGCCACATCAGACGTATTCCATAAAGACGCGGGAGGTGAGCTTGGTGATGAGCTCGTAGGGAATGGTGCCAATCTCGTCGGCCACCCGCTCCACCGGCAGCCCCTCGCCCCACAGCACCGCCTCGTCGCCGGGCTTGTCGGTCGCGCCCGGGCCGAGATCCACCGTGCTCATATCCATGGAGACACGCCCCACCAACGGCACGATACGGCCGTTGACCAGTACGGATGTACCGTTGGGCGCCATGCGCGGATAGCCGTCACCGTAGCCGATGGCGATCACGCCGAGCCGGGTATCGCGATCCGACACCCAGTTGGCGCCGTAGCCCACCGGCTCGCCCGCCTTGTGATCCCGCACCGCAATCAGCTGTGTTTTGAGGGTCATCACCGGCTGCAGGTCGTAATCGGCCGCCACCGTGTTGGGGAACGGGGAGACGCCGTAGAGGATGACGCCGGGGCGAACCCAGTCGCAGTGGGAGTCCGGCCAGGCCAGAATACCCGCCGAGTTGGCCATGGCCCGCTCGCCTGCCAGCGGCGTCGTGAGACGGCTGAAGAGATCGATCTGCTCGCGGGTGGTGGGCTGCTCCAGCTCATCGGAGCGGCTGAAGTGGGTCATGATGTTGAACGGCTGCACCACGTTCTTGCACTTGCCGAGTCGCTCGATAAAGGCGGGCATCTCGTCGGCGCGTACCCCGAGGCGGTGCATGCCGGTGTCGAGCTTGAGCCAGGCCACTACGGGGGCTGGCAGCTCGACCTGCTCCAGCGCTTCGAGCTGCTCCCAGGTGTGAACCGCCGTTTGCAGGTTGTTGGCCGCCAGCACCGGCAGATCGTCGGCGGAGAAGAATCCCTCCAGCAGCACGATGGGCTTGACCACGGCGCAGGAGCGTAGCATCAGCGCCTCTTCGATGCGGGCCACCGCATAGGCATCCGCATCCACCAGGGTGCGGGCGACCGGCAGCAGTCCGTGGCCATAGGCGTTGGCCTTGACCACAGCGATGATCTTGCAAGCGGGTGCGTGGCGCTTGACCACGGCGAGGTTGTGGCGCAAGGCCGCAGTGTTGATTTGGGCAGTAGCCGCTTTCATGGTTTTCCCTTACGAGGGCACAAATGGTCTCCCCCTCATCGGGCCGAAGACCGCCACTCACTTATCGTCGTCGAAGGCCGGACCGGCATAATTGTCGAACCGGGAAAACAGGCCCTGACGGTTGGCCGCTGTCTGCTTGGGCTATCGGTCAGGGCAGTTGTGGTGATGGCTAATCCCCCATCACCCTGGGTTTACATCAATAGTCGTCATCAAACGCCGGACCGGCGTAGTTGTCAAACCGGGAGAACTGACCCTGGAAGGTGAGGTGCACTCGGCCGACATTGGCACCGTTACGCTGCTTGCCGGAGATATCCGCCATCTTTCAGGGCACTCCTGGCAATCCCTATCCGGACGGCCTTATCCATTACTTATCAATAATCATCATCAAACGCCGGGCCGGCATAGTTGTCGAACCGGGAGAACTGCCCCTGGAAGGTGAGGCGCACACGGCCGATAGGACCGTTACGCTGCTTGCCGATGATGATCTCGGCAATCCCCTTGTCCGGACTGTCATCGTGATAAACCTCATCACGATAGATAAACATGATCAAATCCGCGTCCTGCTCGATGGAGCCCGATTCACGAAGATCCGAGTTGACCGGGCGCTTGTCGGCCCGCTGTTCCAGGCTTCGGTTCAACTGGGAGAGCGCCACCACCGGGCACTGCAGCTCTTTCGCCAGCGCCTTGAGGGAGCGGGAAATTTCACCGATCTCCAGGGTACGGTTGTCAGAGAGTGCTGGCACCCGCATCAACTGCAGGTAGTCGATCATGATCATCGAGAGGCCACCGTGCTCACGGGCGATGCGGCGGGCGCGAGAACGCACATCGGTCGGGGTGAGGCCGGAGGCGTCATCGATATACATCTTGCCCTTCTCGAGCAGCAATCCCATGGTGGAGGAGAGGCGGGCCCAATCCTCGTCGTCGAGCTGCCCGGTACGCACCTTGGTCTGATCGATGCGACCGACCGAGGCGAGCATACGCATGATGATCTGCTCGGAGGGCATCTCCAGCGAGAAGATGAGCACCGGCTTGTCGGCGGTCAGGGCTGCGTGCTCACAGAGGTTCATGGCAAAGGTGGTCTTGCCCATGGAGGGACGGGCCGCCACGATGATCAAGTCCGAACGCTGCAAACCGGCAGTCATCTTGTCGAGATCGCCATAACCGCTCGACACCCCGGTCACCCCGTTATGCGGGGTTTTGAACAGCTCTTCAATCTTGTCGACCGTCTGCTCGAGGATCAGCTTGAGGGGCTGGGGCCCCTCGTTGGCGCTGCTGCGCTGCTCGGCAATCTTGAATACCTTGCTCTCGGCCAGATCGAGCAGATCGCCGGAGGTACGGCCCTGTGGCTCGTAGCCCGCTTCGACTATCTCGTTGGCGACCGAGATCATCTCCCGCACCACCGCCCGCTCACGCACGATCTCGGCGTAGGCGTTGATGTTGGCAGCACTAGGGGTGTTCTTGGCGATCTCCACCAGATAGGCGAAGCCACCGGACTCCTCCAACTGCTCGGAGCGTTCCAGCTCCTCCTGCAGGGTGATGAGGTCGATGGGGTTGCCCGCGTTGGAGAGGCGGGTCATGGCCTGGAAGATCAGCCGGTGCGGGCGGCTGTAGAAATCCTGATCGATCACCCGCTCGGCAACCCGATCCCAGGCATCGTTATCCAGCATCAGGCCGCCCAGTACGGACTGTTCGGCCTCAAAAGAGTGGGGAGGAACTTTCAGCTGTTGTGTCTTGGCGTCTTTTTTCGCCGTCACTTGCTCTGCCATACACATAAAAACCGCAGCGGGAAGGGGACGGGAATTTTACAAAAGAAAGCCAACTACGGCGAGCCCTATCTGGCGGCTCATACCATCATAAAGGGCCAGACCAGGGTCGGCTCACTCTTGTTGTTTTTGATTTTGCTACGCATTTTGCGCTCCTTGCGACTCAATCGTCTGCTTTTCATGCTGTGTACTCCTGCTCTTGACGCCTGATGACCAGACAACTCGTTCATGAATAATTCATGCCAACAGTGATATTGATGAATACAAGCTGCGACACATTTAGGGACAGGCAGCCTGCCATGCGCCTTGCTGAGCTTGCCAAAGCGGAGCATGCCCCACCCACAGACGAGAGTGAAAAGAGTCAAAATGAAAAAGATGCTGACCCTGTTTGCCGTGATCCTGGCCATTGGCCTGGGGGCACCTCACGCCGAAGCCAAGAAGTTTGGCGGCGGCAAATCCTTTGGTAAAAGTTACAAAACTGCGCCGGCCCAGCCTGCGGCCAAACCGGTCGACACCAAGAACCCGGCACTGGGTGCCCAGACTGCGCCGAAAAAGAGCGGCATGATGGGTGGCCTGCTGGGCGGCCTGCTGGCCGGTGGCCTGTTTGCCTACCTGCTGGGCAGCGGTGCCTTTGAAGGTCTGCAAGGAATGGACTTCCTGCTGATCGCCCTGCTGGCACTGGGTGCCGTCTTCTTGTTCCGTGCCATGCGCCGGGGCAAAGTCGCGACGCCACAGCCACAACAGGCCGCCTATGCGGGCTATCAGCCACCGCAATCCGCTGCCCCGCAGCAGTTCGAGCAGAGCAACAGCGCACCGCAAGCCACCGGCTTTGCCGACAGCGACGTGCCGTTCCGCCTGCCGCCGGGCTTTGACATGAACAGCTTCCTGGCCGGTGCCCGCGATCACTATCGCACCCTGCAAGAGGCGTGGAACAAGAACGATCTGGAAAAAGTGCGCGAGTACGTCAGCCCGGAGCTGTTCGAACAGCTCAAAGCCGAGCGCGCCGAACTGACTGGCGACCAGCACACCGAAGTGATGTACGTCGATACCCAGCTGGTACGTGCCGACTACGGCAGCGACTGGGCTCAGGTGAGCGTGCGTTTCAGCGGCCGCTACATGGACCGTCAGGAGCAGGTCGAAGAAGATATCAAAGAGGTGTGGCACCTCGAGCGCGATCTGGCCAAGAACAATGCCCCCTGGCATATCGTCGGTATCGAGCAGCTGTAAGGCTTCGCGCCAATCAGTTAGTCACTAGGCAATAGCCAGTCAGTTAAGTCTGACTGGCTATTTTTTTATAGGGCACAACGAGACCAAATAGAGGCTGGCGCTGGCTCGTTATAGCTGCTGGGGCATGAAGAAACATGGTCATATTGTGCTGATGATGACACCGATTTGGTGACTCGTTTGCAGATGACGTTTGCGCACCGAGTCAAAAACACATCGCGGAACCGAGAGGGAATAATGTTGAGCATTAAGCAAAAATAAGCAGCCCTGTTAGCTTGGGAAAAGCCGCGAGCCTATTTGACAGACATAAAAAATCCGAAGCCAGAACAACCGGCTTCGGATTTCATCATCCAAGGAGGAGCAATTAATGAGCATTAATTGCCCGGTATGACTCCTATGGCAGATTTTTTATCATCGGCATGGCCGTGATTAGTGTTGATGGCCTTTGCCACCACAACCGCCGCCACCGCAGCAGCCGCCTTTACCCTGACCATCAGCATGGTCGTCACCGTGGTCGTGGCCATGATCGTGACCGTGGCCAGCACCACCACAGCAACCGCCCTGGTCGTGATCGTCATCATGGTCGTGACCATGACCGCCACAGCAGCCGCCGTGATCGTGGTCATGTCCGTGATCGTGACCGCAACCACCGGCACCGTGAACGTGGCCGTGGGCCAGCTCTTCGGCAGTGGCAGCGCGCACGTCTTTGATCTCGACCTTGAAGCCCAGGGTCACGCCAGCCAGCGGATGGTTGCCATCCACTTTGACGAACTCTTCGGACACTTCAACCACGGTCACCGGACGGTGGCCATCGTCGGTCTCAGCCACAAAAGTATCCCCTTCGGAGACTTCCATGCCGTCGAACAGCTCGCCCGGTACTTCTTGTACCAGCGTCTCGTCATATTCGCCGTAGGCCTGGCTCGGTGCCAGTGTCACTTCGAAGGCTTCACCTACCGCGCGACCTTCCAGCTCGGCTTCCAGGCCTGAGACCAGGTAACGGGTGCCGTGCAGATAGACCAGCGGCTCTTTGCCGACAGTGCTGTCGATGACTTCACCGTGCTCGTCGGTGACTGTGTATTCCAGCGTAACCACGCTCAGAGGAGCTACTTTCATGTCAGGATCCTGCGGATAGAAAAAAACGGGCTCAGAATACCCTAAAAAGCGGGCCGCGCATATGCCGTGCCGCGCCACCGGGTGACGAAAAAAACGGCAACAGCGTCAGCGAGGAGACCCGCATCGCACCAGCCATTGACTCATCAGGGACGAAACACCCCGATCACCTCTTCCGCCTCGCGCGTCTGCTTGTCGACCTCGGCCGGCGTTTGTACCTGGGTGTCGCCACAGGCGACGCAGGTCACCTTCTCGACTCCATGCTCCAGATACAGCATCATGTTGTCCAACTTGCCGCACGCCGGGCAGACAGCACCGGCAATGAAGCGTTTTTTACGTCTGGTTTCCATATTTGTTACCTCCAGGCAGCATCATATCAGGGTTTTTACATGCATCACGCCATCGAGTATCACCATTTTTCCTGCCAGGGCCTGCACGCCGGCAACCGCAAACGGACCCCGGTCGGGCAGCTGTTGCGGATCACCCGGGGCGCCGCGCTGCTGAGACTGGGCCAGCATGAGCTGTTATTGCCTGCAGGCAGCAGCTTCTGGCTCTGCGCCGATGCCCTCGCAGCCTTCAGCCCCCTCAGCGGTTGCGATTACGATCAGCTGAATGTCTCCCTGCGCCTTGATCAGCCGCAGCAGGCCGGCTGGCTACAGGCCACGCCCCTGCTCAATGCCCTGCTCGATTCGCAGGCCCGGTGGCAGCGACCACAGGAGTGGCAAGGGGCCTATGGTCAGCGACTGCAGGTGATCCTGGATGAGTTGCAACAGTGCGCCATCAGCCAGCAGGGATACCATGATCTGCAAACTCGCTGGCAAGCCCTGGCCAGTGGCCAGCCAGAGTCTCTGCAACTATGGGCACAACAGGCCGACGCGCCTGTAGAAGGCCTTGCTCTGCAACAGCAGTGGCAACTGCTGCAGGCGCTCAGATTGCTGAAGGGCGGCAGCAAACCAGCCCAGGTGGCCAGCAAGCTGGGCTATGCCAATGAGGCCGCGTTGCAAGCTGCCTGTCAGCAGTGGGGCGTTAGCGGGGATGAAGGCCAGTAGCCGATTGTCAGCGTGATAACGCCAAGAAAGTCGGTGAAACGAGTCCAGTTTTTTGCCAGATGGTCGCTAACAAGGGAGGGCCATTCCCCCCGTAATCCTTTATGCTAGAGGCCTGAAGTGACTGCCAACGTTTCGACCAACAGGACATCTGCCATGACGAGCAAAGCCAATCAATCCCAGGGCATGTTGCTGTTTCACCTTTCAGCCAAACAATCCTTTGCCATCGGCACCCTCAAGGTAAAGGAGATAGTGCCCTACACCCAGCTGACGGCAATGCCCCACTCGCATCCGACCGTGCTGGGGGCCGCCAATATGCGTGGCTCCACCATTCCGGTGATCGACATGGCGATGGCGGTGGGTTATCGCCCGATCAGCAAGGAGGAGATGCCCCACTGCTTCATCATCATCACCGACTGCCGCCGCACCTTGGTGGGCTTTCTGGTGCGGGGCATCGACAAGATCACCGAGTGCAACTGGCGCGATATCGAGTCACCGCCCGCCGCCCTCGGCCAGAATGTGTTCGTCACCGGAGTGACCCGGGTCAATGACCAGTTGATCCAGTTGCTGGATGTGGAGCTGATCCTCTCCCGGGTCTATCCGGACGACCCGAGCCACCTCTATCCGGTACTGACCGATGTCCAGCGTGAACGGATCAAGCCGATGCGGATCCTGCTGGTCGATGACTCCTCGGTCGCCCGCCGTCAGCTGATGGCGGCGCTGGACTACATCAATATCCCCTATGAAGTCCGCTCCAACGGCAAGGATGCATTGACCCTGATGCAGGAGCGGGCGAGCCAGAAGACCCCTATCGACATTCTGGTGAGCGATATCGAGATGCCGGGGCTCGATGGCTACGAGCTGGCCTTCGAGGTGCAGAGCGACAGCAAGCTGGCGGGGGCCTATATCATCCTGCACACCTCGCTCTCCAGCGAGATCAGCGTGGAGCGGGCCCATCAGGTGGGTGCCCACGAGGCGCTGACCAAGTTCGAGGCCAACGAGCTGATCCAGGCCATGCTGCGCGGTGCCGAGCATCACGATCATTTGCAACAATAAGCCAATGACTGGCGGGAGGTGCACACCTCCCGCCCTCCTTATCTTCGACCCAGACTGACTGACCCCATGCTGACCGAAAGCCACTTCCACGCCCCCTGGTGGGCTCGCAATCCTCATCTGCAGACCATATTGCCCAAATGGCTGCGCCGCACCCCTGCCCGCTTTGTGGCGGAGCGGTTTGAACTGCAGGATGGGGACTTTGTCGACCTCGCCTGGAGCGGGGAAGTGAGCCTTGACGAGCGGCCACTGATAGTGGTGTTTCACGGGCTGGAGGGGAGCATTCACTCCCACTATGCCAAGGGATTGTTCGCCCATCTACAACGAGCGGGCCGGGAGGCGGTGCTGATGCACTTTCGCGGTTGCAGCGGCGAGCCCAATCGCCATCTGCAGGCCTATCACTCCGGCGCCATCGGTGATGCGCAGGAGGTGATTGCCGAGCTGAGCCAGCGCTTCCCGGGCAAGCCACTGATCGCCATCGGCTTTTCGCTCGGCGGCAATATGCTGGTCAATCTGCTGGCCCGCGCCTGTCCTGCGGCACTGAAAGCTGCGGTGGTGGTCTCTGCTCCGCTGCAACTGGCGAGCTGCGCCGAGCGGGTCAATCAGGGTTTTTCGAAGGTCTATCAGAACTATCTGCTGCGCACCATGCGCCGCAACCTGCTCAGCAAGATCAGCCACCAGCAGCAAGCGAGTGAACGCTGGCAACCCAGACAAGTGGAGCAGATTGCCACCCTGCGTGATTTTGACGAGCAGGTCACCGCGCCCTTGCACGGCTTTCACAGCGCCAGCCACTACTACCAGAGCTGCTCCGGTCTGCCGCTGCTGCGCCAGATCCCGATCCCGACCCTGGTCATTCACGCCGCAGACGATCCCTTTATGTCACACGCCGTCATTCCCCGGCCGGAGCAGCTCTCGCCCACGGTGCGCTATGAGCTGAGCCAGCGCGGCGGCCATGTCGGCTTTTTGCACGGCACGCCCTGGCGGCCAAGGTTCTGGCTGGACGAGCGGATCAGTCGCTGGCTGGATGAGTGTCTGCAGGGGCAATACGGTAGCAGTTGCGCCCCTCGGCCTTAGCCCGATAGAGCGCCTCATCGGCACGGGCGATGACCCGGTCGAGAGATTCACCGCTTTTCCACAAGGCGATCCCCTGACTCACGGTGACATGGGCAGCCACGCTGGACTCGGCGTGGGGCAACGCCTGACGCGCCAATGCCGCCGCCACACGCTGGGCCACCGTCTCGGCGATGGCCAGCGTGGCCTTGGGCAATAACAGCACAAACTCCTCACCGCCGTAACGGGCTACCAGATCCCCCTGATTACGCACCACCTCACGCAAGCATCCGGCAACGCTCACCAGCACCTCGTCGCCCCGTTGATGGCCATAGCAATCGTTCAGCTTCTTGAAAAAATCCACATCGAGCAGGATCACCGCGAAGGAGTGATCCTGCAGCATCGCCTGTTTGATCGCCAGCTCCCCCACCTGATTGAAGTAGCGGCGATTGGCCAACCCGGTCAGCGGATCCTGCTTGGCCTGACCATCCAGCCGGCATGCCAGCGCCAGATTTTCGTACTCTCTGGCCACCGCCAGCACAAACCACCCATAGAGCATGCGCCGCCCCGTCTCCAGCAACAGCGCCAAGCCGATCACCAGCAATAAATGCATGAGCATAAAGGGGACCTCTACCGTCAGAGGGGCACTCAGCAGATAGAGCCAGGGGGGCGCCATAAAGCAGTAACAGAGGCTCTTTTCGCAATAGAGGGCGATCAGGGAGGTCATCAGCAGCAGGCTGAGGGACATGAAGGCGAGACTGAATCCGCCCTTCATCTCGGTGACGGCGGTGGCATAACCCACCAGTGCCCAACAGGAGCCCCAAAACAGCGCATAGCCCTGCAGTGCGCGCAACCACTCTCGACCAGGCTGGTACAGTAACCACCAGCGCAACAGCGGGTAGAAAATATTGCCAGCCATCATGGCCCACAGTTGCCACTCGTAACGCCAGGGTAACCGGTTATCCATGATCAGTTCGGCATGCTGGTAAACGTAAAAACGGACCAGCAGCAGCAGGCAGCCAAGCAGATTGGCCACCCAGAACCAGCGGATCCCCTGACTCAATGCCTGCCGGCGAATGCTCCAGAGATGGTCGTCAAAATCGGCAGCGTGCGGACGAGAACCGACAGAAAACATCTCAGGCCGTCCCCGGAATCATACAAATACCTTGCGCTTGATGGTCACAGATAGACAATAGCGACATTGCAGCTAAGACAACTTCAATCATGATCATTCCCTGGCAAGAACTGGACGGCGACACCCTGACCAACCTGATCGAACACTTTGTGTTACAGGAAGGAACCGAGTACGGGGAGCAGGATGTGCCGCTCGGCGTCAAAGTAGACGCAGTGAAAACACAATTACAGCAAGGCAAGGCAGTCATCGTCTATAGCGAGCTGCACGAATCGGTGAATATCGTCATGAAAGATCGCTTCGTCGAACCGTCTTGACCAAACCGAAATTCTGACCTTATAACGGAACTCCCAAGGAAGAGAGAATCCCATGTCGGCCAAGCACCCCATTATTGCCGTTACCGGTTCGTCCGGTGCCGGCACCTCCACCTCGACCAACGCCTTTCGCTCCATGTTCCATCAACTGGGATATACCGCGGCGGTGGTGGAAGGCGACAGTTTTCACCGCTACACCCGACCGGAAATGGATGTAGCGATCCGCAAGGCGCGCGAACAGGGGCGCCACATCAGCTATTTTGGCCCGGAGGCCAATGACTTCGGCCTGCTGGAGAGCTTTTTCCAGGGCTATGGCCAGGATGGCAATGGCCAGTATCGCCGCTACCTGCACAGCTTTGACGAGGCGGTGCCCTTCAACCAGATGCCCGGCACCTTCACCCCCTGGCAGCATCTGCCCAGCAATACCGATCTGCTGTTTTATGAAGGGCTGCACGGCGGTGTGGTCACCGAGGATCACAATGTGGCGCGTCACGTGGATTTTCTGATAGGCGTAGTGCCCATCGTCAACCTGGAGTGGATCCAGAAGCTGATCCGCGATACCTCGGAGCGAGGGCATTCACGCGAAGCGGTGACCGACTCCATCGTTCGCTCCATGGATGACTACATCAACTTCATCACCCCGCAGTTCTCGCGCACCCATATCAACTTCCAGCGGGTGCCGACGGTGGATACCTCCAACCCTTTCAGTGCCAAGGTGATCCCGAGTCTGGACGAGAGTATGCTGGTGATCCGGTTTCGCGGTATCAAGCAGGTGGACTTCCCCTACCTGCTGTCGATGATCGATGGCTCATTCATGTCGCGGATGAACACCATAGTAGTGCCGGGCGGCAAGATGGGTTTTGCGATGGAGCTGATCCTGCGCCCGCTCATCCAGCAGTTGCTCGAAACCGGCAAAATAACCTGATTCAAAGGAGTTCACGATGCGGCTTGCTTATCTCTCTGTGGCTCTGCTCGCCCTGCTGGGCGGTTGCAGCAGCGGGCCGGCGGCCCCCACGCTGGAGTCCGGCACCATGCTGGTACGCCCGCTTGGCACTTGGACCTATGGCGCGACCCCGCGCTACGCCCTGGCCGAGCAGTATCAATTCGCCGGTGAGCTGGCTGAAGGGTGGCTGGAGCCGATGCAGCAGGCGGTGAGCCGGGAGCTCAATGGCAAGGGGTGGCAAAGCGCACCGCTCGACGAGGCGGATCTGTGGGTCGCCATCGGCGTCGCAGGCGGCAAGGATATCAGCGACGGCGAGATTTTCGCGCGCCTCGGCATGACGCCGGGGGTCTATGCCTCGGCCAACGAGCGCAAAGGTTCGCTGGCCATCGTACTGCTCGATCGCAAAACCCAGAAAGCGGTCTGGAGCAGCATCATCCAGCTGACCAGCGATGTGAGCATTGCCGACAGCCAGCGCCAGGCGCTCAGCCAACAGCTCGCGGCCGAACTGCTTCATAGCGTCCCGACCAACTAACGCTTGTTTAGCGATAATGGATAGATAGAAAAACGGCTTACCTCCCGGCAAGCCGTTTTTTTGTGATCTCAACCTCTTGACCCAAGCTGGCGCTGGCCAGATTGGGGGGACACAGCCGCACACCTTCAGACCTGTGCAGCCACTTATTTGAGGGTGCAGGTCAGCAGGGTAACCCCTTTCTGGGTGAGCAGTCCTTGCTTGTCCTGATTCCAGAAGGTGGTCACACCGTCTGAATATTTGGCACCGGACTCAGCCTCGACGCGGCCCAGCTTGTGGTAAACCCCGGCATAGGGGAACTGCACCATGTCAGCCTGGGCATCATAGGTGATGGCCAGCATCTCTTCGCCACACTGGTACTGGCTGTATTGATACTGGGTGGGCTGTGGACTGCTGCAAGCAGCCAGACCCAGCAGGGGAAGCAGAGCGATCAATTTTTTCATTGCACTTTCCTTATGTGGTGGCCTTATGTAATGACCTTGTGCCGTGACCTGAGGTGATGGCCTTATGGCAGGGATTCAACGAAACAATCGTCAGTTATCAAGCTTCAACAATTTGATAACTATGGGTAATTTGTACCGCTTTTTCCAACATCAGGGAAACAGAACAATATTTTTCCATCGACAGATCCACCGCTCTGGCTACCTGCTTCTCTGCCAATCCCTTGCCTGTCACCACGAAGTGCAGATTAATCTTCTCGAAGACCCGCGGCACGCTATCGACCCGCTCGCCACTGACATCGACATGACATGCAGTCACCGACTGGCGCGCTTTCTCGAGGATAGAGACCACATCGATAGAGCTGCAGCCGCCGACTGCCAGCAGGATCATCTCCATCGGGCTGGCGCCCTCACCGGGGTTGGCGCCATCCAGAATCACCTTGTGACCGGATTCACTCTCACCCACAAACTTCATTCCTTCCACCCAGCTGACCCTGGCTTTCATCTCACGCGTCCTCAGTTGTTGTCGCCATAGTATGATCTGCCTAGCATACCCCAGCCATCGGACTAGCGGCATATCTCGATGCGCAGACCCGGCGGGGAGGCGACTGTCGGGATGGAAATAGATCAAAATCAACATCTCCGAGCGCTATCTTCCCTAGAATGGCCGCAGCGGCGCAGCAGGCATTACTCAAAGGGCTCTTTCAAAAGCCCGCAAAGCCTTGTCAGCACAGGCAAAGGCTCTTATCCTACTGCGACCAATACAAGGAATGGCAAGATTGGCAACTTGCCCGGACGCACAAGTCCATAAAAAGACACTACAGAGGAATTCTCATGGTCATTGGCAAACCGCAAAGCGATCCCACCCTGGAATGGTTCTTGTCGCACTGCCACATTCATAAGTATCCCGCCAAGAGCACCCTGATCCATGCGGGTGAAAAAGCGGAGACCCTCTACTACATCGTCAAGGGCACGGTGGCCGTCTTGATCAAGGACGATGAGGGCAAAGAGATGATCCTCTCCTATCTCAACCAGGGCGACTTCCTGGGCGAGATGGGAATGTTCGAAGAGAACGAGAATCCCGAGCGCTCCGCCTGGGTTCGCGCCAAAGGATCCTGCGAGGTCGCAGAGATCTCCTACAAGAAGTTCCGCCAGCTGATCCAGGTCAACCCGGACATTCTGCTGCGCCTCTCTGGCCAGATGGCCAAGCGCCTGCAGCACACCAGCCAGAAAGTGGGTAACCTCGCCTTCCTGGATGTGACCGGCCGGATCGCCCAGACCCTGCTCAACCTGGCCAAACAGCCGGATGCCATGACCCACCCGGATGGCATGCAGATCAAGATCACCCGCCAGGAGATCGGCCAGATCGTCGGCTGCTCCCGTGAAACCGTGGGCCGCATCCTCAAGATGCTGGAAGAGCAGGAGCTCATCTCTGCTCACGGCAAGACCATTGTGGTATTTGGCACTCGCTGATGACCCGTCCACGGGCCTGACAGAGGCCTTGGGATAAAAAAGGCTGCTACGGCAGCCTTTTTTGATCCTCTCCCCTATAATCCCGAACGCCCTTCCTGTTTCGGCGTTCGCCAAGAGAGTTTCTATGCACCTTCAATGTCCCCGTTGCCGCAGTCCGCTCCACCTCCATGAGGCATCTCAGGGCCGCTATTGCGACAACAAGCATCACTTCGATCCGGCACCGGAAGGTTATCTGGATCTCATCCCCGGCAAGAAGAATCCCAAAGACAGCGACAGCCGCGCCCTGATGCGCGCCAAGCACCACTTTCTGGAAGCTGGCCACCAACTACCGCTGGTCGAGGCCATGGCCGCCCTGCTCTCTCCGCTTGCCCCGCAAGAGCTGATCCATCTCGGGTGCGGTGAAGGCTACTACTGCCGTGCGCTGGCGGAGCGTCTGCCCGGCTGGCAGTTTGCTGGTGTTGATATCGCCAAGAACACCATCTTTGCCGCCAAAAAAGCGCAACCGGACGGCCAGTTTGTCATTGCCGATCCCGCCCGTGCGCCGCTGCAGCAGGGCTCGGCTCAGGTGCTGCTGGTCAACGATCTCAAGGTAAGAAGCGAATTGCTGGCGGAGTGGCTGGCCCCCGGTGGCTATCTGCTCTATCTGCAGCCGGGCCCCCGCCATCAGTGGCAACTGCGGGTCAGCCTCAACCCGGTGAGTATGGAACACCCCCTCAGCTGGCCGACCCTCGGTGGCCTCAATCAGGTGGCTCAACAACGCTGTCAGTTCAGCCTCAGCATGGATCACGCCATGCGCAGCTTTATTCTGGAGACCAGCCGCCTCGGCTGGCGCGCCACCGGTGAGCAGCGTCACGCTTTTGCTCAACAGGGCCCGGATGAGCTGGAACAGGATCTGCTGCTGACCCTGTGGCAAAAACCGCTCTGATAGTGTTCAAAACGGCAGTGTTTTATACAAACACTGCCTTTTTTCTGTCTTCAGTTAAAAACTAATCACTTGATTCTGAACAATAAAAGTACCAATCACCCGCCCGCCCCCAATAATGACAATACAGTCATCAACAAGTAACCCGCCGCTGATTCAGCTCCAGTCAAGGTTAACCGCTCTACCTTGTCCCCATCGGTTCAATCCCGATCAAACTAACAAAGACCGGAACAGGTCCAAGTGTTTACATCAGAGGAATAAAGCATATGAAGAAGTCTGCACTGACTATTGCCATCTCCAGCCTGCTGCTGGCGAGCGGCGCTCATGCCGCTACCGTTTACAACCAGAACGATACCAAGCTGGATATCGGTGGCCGTGCTCAGGGTATGTACTACGGCACTGATGACAACGGTTCCGAAGGTGACCAGAGCTACTTCCGTGTAAACATGCGCGGCGAGACCAAGATTGCTCCCGAGATGAAGGCATTCGGTTTTGCCGAGTACAACCTGCCGACCTCCGGTTCTGACAACGACGAACTGCGTTACGCTTACGCAGGCATCAAGCACGACCGTTTCGGCGCATTCAGCTACGGTCGTCAGGATGGTCTGTTCCGCATCGTGAACGACTACACCGACGTACTGCCCGAGTGGGGCGGTGACGGCCTGGGCAAAGGCACCGAAGTATTCGGTACCGGCCGTACCAACGGTCTGGCCCAGTACCTGTACACCTACAACGGTCTGACCCTGGGTGCCCAGTTCACCGGCAACAACGATCCGCAGAATGCTGATCGCTCCAACTTCACCACCAATGGCACCACTTGGAACAAGAAAGGTTCCAAAGAAGGTTTTGCTGTAGCTGCTTCCTATGACTTCGATATGGGTCTGGGTCTGTCTGCTGCCTACAACCAAGCTGGCAAGACCGACGAGCAAGCCAAATTCTCCGCCTTCGGTGGCGACCAGGATGCCAAGCTGATGGGCTTCGGCGCCAAATATGCAACTGGCGACCTCTATCTGGCTGCAACCTACTCCCACGGTGAGAACCACCTGTTCGTGAACAACGGCTACGCCGAGAAGCACGACGGTTACGAAGCCGTAGCCCAGTACACCATCGGCAAGTTCAAGCCTTCTCTGGCTTACCTGCGCACTGATGTAAAAGACACTGCTCACGGTATCGATGATACCTACACCGAGTACGTATCTATCGGTGCCTGGTACAACTTCACCGAGAACTTCAACGCCTATGTTGATTACAAGCTGAACCTGCTGGACTCCGTAAATGGCAAGTCCACCAACTCTCTGGGCCAGAACACCGACGACGTAGTCGCTGTTGCCCTGCAGTACAACTTCTAAGGATTTAGAAGTCAGTTATACCCTGTGATACCAATGTCTACTGTTTGAATTACTTCCGGCCGCTCTGCGGCCGGTTTTTTTATTGCGCCTTTTCAGCGCCTTGCATATAACTATCGAGCGGATTGAGGGCGATATCAGCTCTGTTGCAGGGAATGCCAAAGGAGATATACAAGGATGGGACAAGCAGACCGGAACACAGGCTGGCAACGCGGGTGGCTGCTGTTGCCACTGCTATTGATATCGCTCATCTGGAGCAGCACGGCAGATGCCAGCTGGGATCAGAGCCTCTATCGTCAACTGGGTCTGGCAGGCAAGCTGGACAAACAGACCTTTCGCCAAGCACTCAACAGTTATCAAACCGTGCGCCACAAGCGCAAAGCCATTCTCACCATCATCGATTACAGCAAGCCCTCTACCCAGCGCAGACTGTTTGTCATCGACATGAAACGCCACAAGCTGCTCTATCACACCTGGGTCAGCCATGGCCGCAACTCGGGTGAGCTGGCCGCAGAACGCTTTTCCAACCAGCTCAACTCCCGGCAAAGCTCCCTCGGTGTCTATCGCACCGCGGAAACCTATCTGGGCAAGCATGGCTACTCCCTGCGGCTGGACGGGCTCAGCCCCGGCAAGAACAGCAATGCTCGCAAACGCGCCATTGTGGTGCATGGCGCCACCTATGCCAGCCCGACCCATCTGCGCAAATATGACAAGCTGGGCCGCAGCTGGGGTTGCCCGGCCCTGCCCAAGGAGCAGGCCCGGGCCATCATAGATACCATCAAGGGGGGCAGCGTCATCTACGCCCACGGCTAGCGGGCACGGCAGCAGAAAACGCAAGGCCAGCAATCGCTGGCCTTGTTTGTTACGCTTTTCACGCTAAACGGGGCGCGTTATTGGCGCACCACCAGTACCGGGCAGGGGGCATGACGCACCACGGATTCAGCGACACTGCCTACCAGCAGATGGCTGATGCCGGAGCGGCCGTGACTGCCCATCACGATTAGCTCCACCTCATCATCCTTGGCTTGAATCACGATCTCGTCAGCAGCGCGGCCAAAGCGAATATCAAAGGTGGCAGGGATCGGCAGCGTCGCCACCAGCTCTTTGAGCTGGGCTTTGGCCTGACGCTCCATCTCGTGGGTGATCTCGACTGCCGTCATATGCAGGATTTTGTAGCTGTCAAAACCGTGCAGTTGATCGACCACGTGGATCAGCTTGAGCTGGGCCTGATGGCTCTGCGCCATGAATACGGCATAGTCGAGTACCGCACGGGACATTTGGGAAAAATCGACCGGACAGAGCAGCGTTTTGATCGATGGCATAATGCAGTCTCCTCTCCTGATTGGGGCACTATTGAATCTTTTCATGATCATAACAACCCGACCGAAAATAACCCTCGACCCTGTCGCAAAATGGAGATGCGAGAATTTTTCTACGTCCTGTCACGATCAATGCCATGGTATAAAGTAGGGTATCCGCTTTCCCTTTGCCCCAACGAGACCTGCGCTGACCATGTTACGCATCTGTCTGTTACTCTGTTGTTTGTGCACGGTGGTTAATTGCCGGGCAGATTCTATTGAGGTTTATTGCGATGACTGGCCAGGCTTTTGCCAACAAGATGGCAAAGGCATTTATCTCGATCTGGTTCGCGCCATCTACCAACCCCACGGTTATCAGGTAACCCCCCATATCGTGCCCTATAAACGTGCTCTCGCTGTGATTGCCAAAAAAGGAGGCGATATGGCGATGGGGGTATACCGCGATGAAGTCACCGGTGTCCGACAACCGCGCTATCCCGCATCAGCGGATGACCTGACCGTGTTCATGCTCAAAAAATGGCAGCCCAAGTGGCAGGGAGAAAAAAGCCTGCAGGGACAATCTGTGGTATGGCGACGGGGCTGGGCATTCGACAAATACATTGCAGTCACCATGCAGTGGCATGAAATCGATAGCGATGAGATGGCTCTGCAACTGCTCGGCAAAGAGCGCTATCGCTATTACCTGACTGCCGGCGTGCTCTATGCGAATGAGGACATTCCCCCCAACCTGCATCGCGCCTTCCTGCGCTGGATCCCGACCTACCCCATCTTTGCCGACACCCCCCAGGGCAACCGGATGATGGATCTCTGGGATAAGGGGATGGTTGAGTTGATCCGCAGCGGAAATCTGGCTGACATCTACAAGCACTATCAGCTCTATGACTACTACCAAGGGTTTATCAGGGAACTGGAACAGAAAGCCGCCGCCAGCCCGACACCTGAATGATAGCCCTGAGCTAATTACGCCCCCCTCATCCTCTTCGACAAGCGATCATAGAGGATCACATTGACCGAAGCGGCCAGATTCATGCAGCCCTGAGTCGGCACATAGACCACATCTTTCACCGCCCCGTAGAGCGCGGGATCGAGCGTGCCATCCTCCGGCCCGAAGATATAAAAGGCGCGCTCAGGGTGGACATAGTCGGGGAGTGGCGTGGCGCCGTCGATCAGATCGACCACTACGGGCACGCATCCCTGCGGGATAAACGCCATCAGGTCATCCACCCCGAGCAGCGGGATCTTCTCCACCATCTGCTTGGTATCGGTGGCAAAGCGGCGCGCCAGCTCGAAGCGGTTGCCGGTGTAGTAGACCTCGTCCACCCCGTAGCAGCCCGCTGCCCGCATCACGGAGCCGACATTTTCCGGGGATTTGGGATTGACCAGCCCCACACAGCAGAATGCACTCTTTTTCATCATCTCTCCTCCTCTTGCGGCGGCCATTATAAGCCGCGGCGGGGTCACCGACCCGTTAAAAGTACCTCGCCAGGCTCAACGACTCGTCACCCCATCACGGATGTCGATTTTTTGTGCGCCACCCGACAGATTTTGTACAAACCGATAGCAAGCAAACGTTTATCGGAAATAATAGACAAACGTTTGTAAGTGGATGTTTGTCTATGACTGAGCGTGAACAAGAGATCCTCGCCCTGCTGCGTCAGGATCCCATGATTGCCCAGCAGGAGCTGGCCGATCGCCTTGGCATCAGCCGCTCCGCGCTGGCCAGCCACATCTCCAGCCTGATCCGGCAGGGGTATGTGCAAGGCAGAGGTTATGTACTGCGTGAGGGCCCCTACGTGGTAGTGATCGGCGGTGCCAATATGGATATTTGCGGCACCAGCCACGACAACCTGCTGCTCGGCGACTCCAACCCGGGCAAGGTGCGCACCTCGGCGGGCGGTGTCGGCCGCAATATCGCCGAGAATCTGGCGCGGCTCGGCAGCGATACCCGGCTGCTGACCGCGGTCGGCAACGACCAGTATGGCCACCATCTATTGGAGGTGAGCCAGCGGGCCGGTGTCGATGTGCGCCAGACCCTGGTGCTCGATGGCCACGCGACCTCCTGCTATCTCAGCCTGCATGATGGCAGCGGCGAAATGAGCTGCGCCATCAACGACATGGCCATCATCGAGCAGCTCACCCCAGCCCGCCTGACCCCGCTCGGCGGCTTTCTCGGCGGTGCCAGACTCTGGGTACTCGACACCAATCTGGCCATCCACACCCTCGACTGGCTGTTCGAGCGACAGGGGGATCACGCCATCTTTGTCGATACCGTCTCGGTAGCCAAGGTGGAGAAGATCCGCCCCTGGCTCGGCAAGATACACACCCTCAAACCCAATCGCAGCGAAGCAGAGCAGCTGTGCGGCATGACCATCGCCGGGCCCGAAACCTGGCCCATGGTAGCCGCCTGGTTCCACCGTGCCGGGGTCAAGCGCCTGTTCCTCAGTCTGGGTGAACAGGGGATCTTCTACAGCGATGGCGAGCAGCAAGGCCACCTGCCGGTGCTGGGCAGTCCGGTGCTCAATGTGACCGGCGGCGGGGATGCCTTTATGGCCGGCCTCGCCCACGCCTGGCTGCAACAGCTCGACATTGCCCAGACCACCCGCTTTGCCCTGGGCTGCGCCGCCCTCACCGTCAATTGTTCCGATACCGTTTTTTCCGGTCTCAGCAAGACCGCCGTTGACCGCATACTGGAGGAGTACTCATGCTGAACGCTTACCTCGATATCCAACCGGAAGTTGCTGCCGCGCTGGCCGCTAGCAAACCGATCGTCGCCCTCGAATCCACCATCATCTCCCATGGCATGCCCTATCCGCAGAACGTGGAGACGGCCCGTCAGGTGGAGCAGGTAGTGCGCGATAACGGCGCCATTCCTGCCACCATCGCCATCCTCGACGGCCGCCTCAAGGTGGGTCTCGATGCGGGTGCGCTGGAAGCGCTGGGCCAGGCTGGTCACGACGTAACCAAGTGCAGCCGCCGCGACATTCCGTTCGTACTGGCGCGCAAGGGGATGGGTGCCACCACGGTCGCCTCCACCATGATCATCGCCGCGATGGCGGGGATCCGGGTCTTTGCCACTGGTGGTATTGGCGGGGTACATCGCGGTGCGCAGGAGACCTTCGATATCTCCGCCGATCTGCAGGAGTTGGCCCAGACGCCGGTGGCCGTAGTCTGCGCCGGCGCCAAGTCGATCCTCGATATCGGCCTGACGCTGGAGTATCTGGAGACCCAGGGCGTGCCGGTGATCGGCTATCAAACGGGCGAGCTGCCGGCCTTCTATACCCGCGAGAGCGGCTTCAAGGTCGATTACCGGCTCGATACCCCGGCCGCCATCGCCGAGGCGCTGCGCCTAAAGTGGGAGCTGGGACTAGCGGGCGGCGCCGTGGTCGCCAACCCCATCCCGACCGCACACGCCATGCCTAAAGCCGATATCGACGCAGCCATCGCCCAAGCGCTGCGTGAAGCCGATGAGCAGGGGATCAAGGGCAAGGCGTCTACCCCCTTCCTACTGGCCCGCGTCTGCGAGCTGACCGGCGGCAACTCGCTCGCCGCCAATATCCAGCTGGTGCTGAACAACGCGGCGCTCGGCGCCCGGATCGCCGCCAGCCTGTGATCGCACGCCGATACCTCGCCATGTAAAAGAGGGCCTCGCGGCCCTCTTTTGGTTTCTGCTATCTGCAACGCTTGGTTATTGCAGCCCTTATTATTGCAGCCCTTGTTATTGCAGTACCACGCGCCCATTGAGGGGCTGCACCGGCCGGTTGTTGGGGTGGTGCATCACCGCCTTGAACGCGTCGATCTGGGCCTGACTGACCTCGACCGGCTGCTTCATCACCAGCCAGCGCACCCCTTCCGAGCAGGGCGGCGTGGTGAGAGAGCCGCTGAAACGGTAGTAGTCACGGCTCTCGGGCAGCAGTTGCTCCGCAGCGAGCGGCGCCTTGAGGGACTGGATCTCGCCCACCTTGGCAGGTAATGCGCTCCAGGCTGCCGCCAGTGCCGGATTGGCCTTGCCAGCCTCGAACATCACCGCCACCACGGCGATCTCGCCCTTGTCACTGACGTGCACCAGATGCCCTTCCAGCGGATAGGATTTGCCCTCGATGAGGTTTTCACTCGGGGCGTGGAAGTGAAACTGCTTGAGTTCAAACGTGGTGTCATCGAGTTGCAAGGTGCTGCCCGGGGCATAACCGACCTGCACGGTGTGGCCGTTGTTGACCACGGTGTTGCCACCCGCCTGATAGTGGAGCGCCAATGGGGCCAGCTTGGCCTCAACCAACCCGTTCAGATCGACCGGCGACTGATTGCTGCCCGCACACTGACCAAACTCCGGGGTCAGCTTGGCCCAGTGAGCAGGCCCCGCCTCGCCGCTATATTCCCAATGGGGGGTCGCAGCAAACACGGCAGGGCACAGCAGCAGGGAGCAGGCCAACAGAGACTTTCTCATCATACATCCTTATCTTGATTGAAAAGCACGACCATCCCCTCCCCGCGATCACGGTACATGCAGGGATGGCATATCTGATATGCGGGATACAGAGCATCAGAGCGACTTTCTAATGGTAACGAGCACGGGCTGGTCAATCGGTTTGACCACCACTCAATACAGAGTCGTTTGGCAAGTATATGGTGAGGGATCGGCAGAGACTGTGGAAGGGGGTGAATTAATCAGCCTGTCAGCCACTCATCGTCAGGCTGACGCGGGCCAAGGTGCTGGGTGTCACGCTTTCATAACAACCATCCATAACAACCATCGCGGGAGTCCAAGCTCCCGCGCTGGTTGCCGGTAACGGCAATTAACGGTCGCGATTCAACGCGATCAGGCGATCAAGAATCGCTTCACCATCGGCACGCAAACCGTTGTGCTCATATTCATTGGTGATCCAGGCGCGACTGCAGCCAAGGCCACGCAGGGTTTCGCGGCTGTAGTCAAACTCCACATACATATCCTCGGCATAGACGGCGCAGGCTACCGGCACCTGGTTGCGGGCCAGCTGGGCCGGATCATAGAGCGCCCCCCAGTCTGCCTTGTTGGCCAGCAGGTGGGCCGCCTCTTTCAGGGGCAGCAACTCGCGGAACTGCTCGAACATCCAGGGGTAAACCATCTCGCCGGTGAAGGCGAAATCCTTGCCGAGCGCCCAGTTCACTGCAGGGAACTCCCCTCTGACCCGATCCGCCGCCCAGCGAGTCGCCTCCCCTTCGGCGTAGATAGCCTCGTGCAGGATGGCGAACAGCGGGTTGGTATTGAAGGGCTGCATGCTCTGCACCTGATAGAGAAAGGCCGGGCTCAGCTTGTCGCCGATAAAAGCCTCTTCCAGCAGGTAATAGAGCTCGTCGAAGGCGCCCGTGGCGCCGAGATCCAGTCCTTGCTGCTGGAACTGCTCCACCGTCAGGCGCTGGCCGTTGGGCAGCCGCACATCGTGCTGGTGCAGATGGTTGGCCAGCCGGTTGGCAATCCCCTGAGCGTGGGGGAAGCGGACGAAGAAGGCGCGGTTCTTGTCCGCCACCCGCTGATAGGTGGCGCGATAGACCTCTTCGGCACTGCGGCCAATCGGTGCTATGCCGCCAGTGATATAGACCTCCCGCAGGCTATCGGGAAAAAGCGAGAGATAGGTCAGACAACAAAAGCCGCCAAAACTTTGCCCCAGCAGGCTCCAGCGATGCTTGGGGCTCAGCTCCTGCCGGATGAACTCGGCATCTTGTACTATGCTGTCGGCGCGAAAATGGCTGAGATACTCCGCCTGCTCGGCCGGCGTCATGCTGGTCAGACTATGCCCGTGGATGGGGCTCGACATCCCGGTGCCACGCTGATCCAGCAGCAGCACTCTGAACTCCTGCAACGCCCGCTTGAGCCAACCACTGTTGGCCGTCGGGCGCGGCGCCGCGAATCCAGGCCCCCCTTGCAGAAACAGCAGCCAGGGCAGCTTCTCATCGAGTTTGTCTTTACGGCAGAGGGTACGGGCAAACAGGGTAATGCTGTCGCCATCCGGCTCATTATGATCGAGGGGAACGGTAAAAAAGTGCGGCTCGCAATGAATGCCGTCCAGTACATAGCTCAAGGGGCTGTTCATCTGGGATCTCTCCGTCAGGATGGGAACATCATTGACCCCATCATAGCCCCGCCCTGCCTTGGGGTCACTCCGGTTTTCCAAAATGTTAACAATGGCTTAAAGGTCGAAACATCACCAAATAACGCACGGTTCAACAGCGCTGAATTAATTGTTTTACGGGGGAGATTGACGCCATGACGCCATTCAACAAAGATGGCTCGCCTGCACAGGCGTGCAGCCATTCAGGCCGACAAAATGGATAAGGGAACGTGATGAAACCGAAGTGGATCAGGGCCAGAAAAAGAGATAAGAAGCCATGCCCTGGCAGCATGCTGCAGACCGGAATGCTGCTGTTCAGCGCCACCTGTGGCGCAACGCTCTTTTTGGCAGCATGCAACAGCAACTAGAAATGAAAAAGCCCGCTCGATTGAGCGGGCTTTTCGAATTTGGCTCCTCCTACTGGACTTGAACCAGTGACATACGGATTAACAGTCCGCCGTTCTACCGACTGAACTAAGGAGGAATTATGGTGCCCAGAGACGGAATCGAACCGCCGACACGGGGATTTTCAATCCCCTGCTCTACCGACTGAGCTATCTGGGCAACGGCGCGCATTAAACCCTTTCCAGCGCAGAGTGTCAACCATGATGGCACGATAAAAAGCGCGTTCGCTCAACAACTGAACGCAGCGACCATTTATTCGCCGTTCCGGTCCCGTTTCCCGCACCTGCTGACTACCGCACACCCTACAGGCAGCGCCAATATCATGGAAATTCGAGACTCTGTGGGTCCGCCGCATTGAGCCAAATCCACTCTGCGAGTATGCTTTGCCGCAATGATACCGCCTGGAGGCAACATGAGTCTGAATATGCAAGAGTGGCGTGATGAGACCACCGAGATCGTCAACGAACTGCTGGCCGATGGCAGCAATCCCGATGTGGATTACGACATCGAGCACCACTTCGCCTGCCAGGATTTCGACCGTCTGGAAAAAGCAGCGGTTGACCTGTTCAAGGCCGGTTTTGAAGTGACCGATGCCGAAGAGATGGAGCTGGATGACGGCGCCACCATCTTCTGCTTCGATGCCACCATCGAGTGCAAGCTGAATGTCGAAGCGATCGTCGCCGATATCGCCAAGATGCTACCCATCCTGGAAAAATACGGGGTGGATTACGATGGCTGGGGCACCTACTTCCAGGATTGATCCTGCCTCCATCGTAAAACAGCAAGGCCACCTTTCGGTGGCCTTGCTGTTTCTGACGATATCTCACGCCAGATAGCTGGCAGCGAACTCCGCTGGCGGCAGGGGGCGACTGAACAGATAGCCCTGGAGCCGATCACACCCCGCCTCGGTCAGCCACAACTGCTGCTCGGGCGTTTCCACCCCTTCGGCGGTGATCCGGATCCCGAGCTCATGGCCCAACCCGATGACCGAACGCACGATGGCGGTGGTTGCGGTATTGCTGGCGAGCCCCTGGGTGAAGCTGCGATCCAGCTTGAGAGTCGCGACCTGCAAACGCGGCAGATAGGCCAGCGAGCAGTAACCGGTACCGAAGTCATCGATGGCCAGCTGAAAACCGGCGGCGATCAGGTTGTCGAGGTTGGTCTCAATCTCGTCGGCATTCTCCATCAGCACCCCTTCGGTGATCTCCAGCTCCAGCTGACTGGCTTTGAGACCATGGCGAGCGATGCAGGCAGAGACCCGCTCACAGAGCGCCGGATCACGGAACTGCAGCGGCGAGAGGTTGATCGAGAGCACCATATCCGGCTGCGCGGTTTGCCACTGCGCCAGCTGGGCACATCCCTGCTCCAGCATCAGCTGGCCAAGCTGACCGATGATCCCCATCTCTTCCGCCAACGGAATGAACTCGTCGGGGGAGATCATCCCCAGCTCGGGATGGGGCCAGCGACAGAGCAGCTCAGCACCGTGCAGGCGGTGAGTCCGAGTACAGATAATGGGCTGATAGACGGCAATCAACTGGGCGGACTTGATGGCGAGCGGCAACTGGGCGGCGATCAGCTGACGCCGCTTGAGCCGGGCATGCAACTCGGGATCAAACAGGGTGCAATACTGCTGCTGCCGTTTGCCCTGCGCCAGCGCAGCCTCGGCATGACTGAGCAACCGCTCGGCATCGCTTGCCCGCCCCTGGGCCAGCCCCAGAAACACCGGGATCTGGATGCGGTGATCTTCCACCTGATAGTGTTCCATCAACTGCTGCTGCAGATGCTGGCTCCATCCCTGCAGCGGCTCGTTGAAGTCGGGCAACAACAGGCTGAAGTCATCGGCCGCGACCCGACAGAGCAGGGAACGCGGCGGCACCAGTTGCTGCAACCGCTTTGCCACCTGGCTCAGCAGGCGGTCGGCAATCCGGATCCCGAAGCGATCGTTGATTTCGCGAAAATGGTGCAGATCGACCAGCACCAGCGTGGCGCTGCGGCCCCCCAGATGACGGCTGGTCTGCAAGAAACGGGAAAGTTTGAGCAGCCCGGTCAGACTGTCGTAATGCTGCTCCTGCTGCAACTGCGCCTGAGTGGTGCGCAGACCGGTGATGTCGCGCCCCAGCGTTAGGATCCCGAGGGAGTGGCCGTCACCATCGGGCACATCGACCCGGGTGATCTCCATGTGCCGCCCCTGCCCACTGGCATCCAGCAGACAACACTCGCCGTGCCCCATCCCCTGTGGCGCCGCCAACCGGAACGGCAGCTGCTGGCCCAGCACCTCCTCCGACTCCTGACCGATAAAGTCGAGGAATGCCTGATTGCACTCCAGCAATACGCCGTTGTGATCATCGAAACGGATCAGGTCAGGAATGGCATCGAGCAAGAAACGCTGCAGTAACTGCTGCTTTTTGACGGTCTGTTCCAGGCTCTTGCGCTGGGCAATCTCGTTGACCACTCCGAACACCGCACACGCTTCACCTTGCGCCGTGTAAAGCGGGATCTTGTGCACCTCCATCCAGCAGGTATCACCACCTCGGTTGCAATGCAGTTGCTGATGAAGCAACGGCACACCTCCTGCCAGCAGCTGATCATCCTCACCGCGAAAGACATCGCCCCAGGGCATTTGCGCATCACTCTTACCCACCACCTCGGCAGGCGAGCCCAGATGGGCCTCGTTGGCAAACTCGCGATTGACGAACAGATAGCGCCCATGCTTATCCCGACAGAAGATACTCATTGGCAATTGGTCGATGATCTGCTGCAGCAGATCCGGGGTGAGCATGTTGGTCACAGGGGCGCTTATGGAGGAATTTCGAGCAAATCTATGATAGCAAACCCATTTTGTAAAGCACCCCGATATTCCCCCCATTACACCCGATTCAGGATGCTTGCTGACAGAGGTTGTCGCTCCGGCGATAATAGGCGCCGGTTGGCCAATGGCCTGGTGATATGGACGAGAGAGACAAGATGAAAAAGATAATGGGGAGCGCATTGGCGCTGCTGCTGGTTGGTTGTGCGGGTGACAATAACGGTGGTGAGGAGTATCGCTACAACCCGCCGATTGCCAAGGCAACCAACAACACTCAGGAGATGGCGATCCCGGTGGATCTGGTGTGGGCTCGCGCCGAGAAGTGGTTCACCGATCACGGTCTCACCATCGAAAACAGCCAGCGTGGTTCCGGCTTGATGACCGCCAACGTCAACCAGTCAGCCGACGGGCTGGAGTGGCTGGACTGCGGCACCATGGGTTCCAAAGTTGCACTGGGCAACCCGAACCTGCAGATCAACCTGATCATCACCCAGAGCGGCAACAGCAGCGTGGCGACCGTCAACGTCAAGGGCAACACCGAGCTGTTCTTCGTTGAATCCTCGGGCGAGCGCGTACCGGCCCCCTCCATCAAGCCGGTCTGCGTCTCCCGCGGCTCCCTGGAGCAGAGCCTGTTCGCCACCCTCGGCAACTGATTTCGTTTCCCTGCAAAGATAAAAAAAGCGGCAGATTGCTCTGCCGCTTTTTTATTGCCCCGAAGAGGGCTTACTTGTCGATGTCGAGCAAGTGGTTTTGCAACATATAGTTGATGACCTGCTGGGATGTTGATTCCGGAGAACCAAAAACATGATTGCTAATATCTCCGGTTATGGACTCGAAGGTACTGTCAAGCAAGACAATCTCTTGTCTCACGTTGCGGCCATCAGCAGTCTTCACCTGCAAATGAACGTCACCCTCCTTCTCAAATACTGAAAGCAAAGTAGCCAAGTCGGACTCATTGTTGTTACCACTGTGATCCAACAGATCGGATAAGTCCAACTTGTCTGAACGTGCAATATCCACATCCTTGAACAAATTATCCATATTACTGCTCCACTGCCAGCCATCACCATGCTTGACCTGGAAGTCAGTGATGTAATCAACTGGATGGGTTGGAAGCATATTTGAATTGTCTGAACCCTGAACTAATGCATCATCACCCTGCTGCCAGAGGAAGGTATCAGCCCCCTCATCACCGCGCAGGTAGTCACTCCCGGCCCCACCCACGATCACATCATCACCAGTGCCACCACGGATGAAGTCTTGGTCCTTTCCACCATCCAGATGGTCGTTACCTGATCCCCCAAAGAGCAAGTCCACCCCATCCTCGCCAAACAGGAAATCATTGCCCTGAGCGCCTTGCGCTACATCCCCCCAAGCCACAGAGGCTTTGGCAGAGTTCAGGTCACCATCCTCACGGGCAACACCAGCGGCAGGCTGCTGGGTAATGTTGGCAACATCAGCTGTGACAAAATTAATTGCGCTGTTGATATCGACAAGATTGCTGCCGCTATCTCCCAGATACACCACATCATTGCCACGCCCACCTTCGACATGATCATTACCACCATAGGTATACACGGTATCGGCACTATCTTTTTTGATGACTACACCGGCAGTACCATCCTGATAAGTACCAGGTTGAGAGTAGTGGATGCCATTTATTTCGAGGGCCGTATGGGCAGCTACGGAAGGCCTATCGCTACTCAAATATACCGAGTCATTCAACTCGCCCATCTTGATCGTATTCCCCTCCGGCAATACCTCAACCGGCAAGATAACCTCGCTAACGGCACGATCCAGAACAGTACCGCTAGATGTCACCTCCGTCGCCGTTGCCTTGACAACAAGGTTGTAATGACCAGGATCATTCACTTTCAGTTGCAGGGTGGACAGACTCCAGCCTGTCACATCCACCTTGCGGGAGTCACCCACGATCACACTGTGGTTGGCCGCATCTTTGAGCACAGCCCCCACCGGCAATTCGTCGATCTCGACAGACAAGCGTTCAGAATCATCTCTATCTACCAACTCTGCCTCGATCTTGCCCAGCTTGATGAAGCTGTCTTCATACCCCTTGTTATCGACTGCCTGGAACTTGACATTGTCGAGAACAGCCCCGTAAGAGTCCCCACCACCTGAGGCATCCAAGGACTCAAATACCAGTCGGTATGTGCCGGTCTCCGGCACATTCAACGAAACAGGCACCCCCTTCAACCAACCGACAGACTGAGGTTCAAATTTATACAAATCGATGCGAGAATCGGGCATTGGACGACCATTAGCATCAAGCTGCACCAAAAACACCTTCAAACCACAGCTGGAAATGTCAATATACTGTGGTGTCGTGCGAGCACTGATATCGAAGTTCAGCTGATAGAAGCGACCTGACTCACACTGAATGTCAGTGTAGAGCTGACTCACATTCCTACTACTTTCGATTTCCATCACCTGGTTCGTGGTACTGGCTGCCAAATTGCCCAAATAGACAGATTCTTTGCCCACCTCAATCAGTCCACTGCCATTGGCTTTCCATTGACCAATAGCACCGGCACCATTAATAGAGTTGGGGTTAATGTTATCTTTCCATGTGTCATTACCAAGCTGCACAGTCTCAAAATCCATGGCAGCCAGGGAACTAAATGTCCCAACCTTCAGCGTCGGGGCATCCGCTTGCGGCATCAGATCCACTACAACGCGCTTGTCGCTGGCAATAACCTGATTTTCCTTCAGCACATCAAACTTGATACTGGTGAGATCGTGGCCTTTATTACCGACGCCTTTGTGATTCCCGTAGACATCAGCACCGGATACGTTATCTTTCGGGTCAAATTTCACCTTGCCGCTGTCGATATCCACCTTGGTAAAGGTTTCGGTCTCGTTTTTCCCCAACTCTTTGTACTGGTGGGTTTTTGCATCCCAATACTGGATTGTGCCGGTGCCATTCTGGTTACCGGAAATCCGGACGGTAGACGCGTTATCCGAGATCCCGAACGACGCCCACGTCAGGGTAACATCCAAATCCTCCACTCCCATCAGCATGGTTGGAGCTATAGTCGTTGGCACATTGCCATTCAGGGTCAGCACCGCAGGATTGGACACGTCACCATCGTTATCCTTGACGGTATAAGTAAACTCTTCTGTTACGGCACCAATAGCAGGCGTGTACTTGATCGAGTCAATGACATAACCGTTCTGGCTACCGCTATAACCCAACACCAGATACTGGAAAGGGGTACTGGTCGAGATATTGAACGATTGCAAACTTCCATTACTGGAAGACGATACCAGGGTACCGAAACCGACCAACACACCATTCGCATCATAGGCTTTCCAACTTGCGCTGCCCTGTCCGCTATTAAGCTCGTTGATACCTATCTGAGCAAAATTGGATAGCGCCTTAAGCCCAATCACCAGCGATTCACCACTACCAATATCGTTCGTACCGCCACCACTTTGGGAGACGCCAATACCGGGCTTGGCATTGTTGCCGCTGGTACGAACATCCACGAGTGCCGTGGCGCTATCGGTCAGGCCGGTCAAATTCAGTGAGGTGCCATTCAGCGGCAGCGAGTTATTCTGGAAGCCATATACAGCAAAGGCAGATTTCACCGCCGCGCCACCTTCGACCGCCTGCACATCGGTATCCAGCTTGCTGGTATAGGTGTAGCTACCATCAGCACTCACGGTCAGATCACCATATTTACCCGCCACCGTTACGCTACCTGATGCATCAAGCACCATAGCTTGACCATTCAGGCCAGTCACCGAATACACCTTGGCTGGGTTGGCACTCGAGCTATCCACTACAGTGTCGTTTGCCAGCAGACTGGCCGAACCACTAGTCTGGACATTCAGCCCCACGGCCACACTGCCGCTATCCTTGGCCGCAATCGGGTTGGTATCCAGGATATTGATGGTATACGTCACCGTCGAACCGTCGGCCTTGGTATAGGTAAACGAGTCGATGTCGGCAATCGAATCGGCATGATCCCGTACCGGCGCCTGGTAAACGTACTTGCCATCCACCAGCGAGACAGTCCCTCCCAATGTGGTAGTACCCGTAAAGGTCACCCCATCCGCCACATTCAAGAGATTCTCTGTCGTGCCCTCCACAACCGCTTGCAGCGACACCACAGAATCATTATCGACAATGGTGGTAGTGACTTTGGCGGCCGAGGTATCCAAGCCTTCGAAGACATCCTGGCCCGCCGCATTGAGTACTTTGCTCACGCTGACCGCAAAGTTTTCACTCCCTTCGATACGTACATCGTTCACGGTGGCAATCGTGAATTTGGCTGTTTTGCCATCCACACCGATCACCGCTTCTTTGGTTTCGACGATGTCATCACCGTTGGCTGTGGTATAGCTATATGACAGCAGAACCTTGTCACCCGGTTTGGCAGCATGGCTCAATGTGACGGTGTACTCAGCTGTCACACTGCCCTCAACCACCGAAGCCGGACCGGACAACAAGACGGTCGCCTTGTCACCCTCACCGTTTGGTTCGTCGGTCACCTTGGTGGTCACCGTCTCTTTGCCCAGCGTCAGCTTCTCGAAGCTGTCGTCACCGCTCACCCCGGTCAACTTGGCACTCAGGTCAGCCTGGCCTCCGGTGTAAACATCATCCCCTGCGGTCACAGTCACACTGCCGCTAGTCTGGCCCGCCGCAATGGTGATGGTCTTGCCATTGTCCAGGGTGAAGGTCAGACCGTTCTGCCCGCTCACCGACAGACCGTCCTTGCTGGTCAGGGTCACGGTGTAGGTCACCTCGCCCCCTTCTGACACGGTGGTCTTGTCCGCGGTCAGGGTGGCGATTACTTCGCTGATGGTGTCGGTGATTTGGGTCACCGCCGCGGTCTTGTCGACCACCAGGCTTTCGAAGTTGCCGCCCGTTGCCGTGGTGATACTCGCCGACACGCTGCTTGCATCCAG